>JABZHE010000271.1:0-562 GCA_015259025.1 Atopobium sp.
ATGCACTACCAACTGAGCTACCGAGCCTGGAAAAGCGGTCCCGACGGGAATCGAACCCGCGATCTCCTGCGTGACAGGCAGGCATGTTAACCCCTACACCACGGAACCTAATTATTAAATTGCGGAGGTAGGACTCGAACCTACGACCTTCGGGTTATGAGCCCGACGAGCTGCCAACTGCTCCACCCCGCGATAATATCATTAAGGAGGATAAGGGATTCGAACCCTTGCACGCTTTTACACGCCTGACGGTTTTCAAGACCGTTCCCTTCAGCCAGACTTGGGTAATCCTCCGTTAATGACCCGTACGGGACTCGAACCCGTGTTACCGCCGTGAAAGGGCGGTGTCTTAACCGCTTGACCAACGGGCCATAATAAAAAATTCTACAAAATATGGAGAGTAAGGGATTCGAACCCTTGAGACAGGATTACTGCCTACACGATTTCCAATCGTGCTCCTTCGGCCAGCTCGGACAACTCTCCGAGTATCCAGTATATTTTGTAAACTCCGCAAGTAGGACTCGAACCTACGACATCATGATTAACAGTCATGCGCTACTAC
>JABZHE010000272.1:0-527 GCA_015259025.1 Atopobium sp.
ATCATGTTCTTCATTGATAATATCTTCCGTTTCACACAGGCTGGTTCTGAGGTGTCTGCCTTGTTGGGTCGTATGCCTTCAGCCGTAGGTTATCAACCAACTTTAGCAAGTGAAATGGGTGCAATGCAGGAACGAATAACTTCTACAAAGCATGGTTCAATTACATCAGTACAGGCTGTTTATGTGCCAGCTGACGACTTGACGGACCCTGCTCCAGCTACAACCTTTACGCACTTGGATGCTACAACCGAGTTGAGTCGTAAGATTACGGAGCTTGGTATTTATCCAGCTGTGGACCCATTAGGTAGTACTTCACGTATCCTTGACCCACTGATTGTTGGTAAGGAACATTATGACTGTGCTCAAAGAGTAAAGCAGTTGTTGCAGAAATATAATGAGTTGCAGGATATTATTGCCATTTTGGGTATGGATGAGTTGTCAGATGATGATAAACTCGTTGTAAACCGTGCCCGTCGTGTACAGCGTTTCCTGTCTCAACCATTTACTGTTGCTGAGCAGTTCACGGG
>JABZHE010000273.1:0-505 GCA_015259025.1 Atopobium sp.
GTGTAATTAGATAGTTGTTTTTCTTTGAATCTATTTTTAGATGTATGAATTTTAAGTCATTTAAAAAAAATGATTGACGATGAATTCCATACATGATATTATTATTTCAGTTGAGACGCGGGAGTGGCGGAATTGGCAGACGCACCAGACTTAGGATCTGGCGCCTTACGGCGTGGGGGTTCAAGTCCCTTCTCCCGCATAGAAGATAAGCCGGCTTAGCTCAGTTGGTAGAGCATCTGATTTGTAATCAGAGGGTCGCGTGTTCAAGTCATGTAGCCGGCATAAAATGCGAACGTAGTTCAGTGGTAGAACACCACCTTGCCAAGGTGGGGGTCGCGGGTTCGAATCCCGTCGTTCGCTTAGAGAGGCCGGGGTGGCGGAACTGGCAGACGCACAGGACTTAAAATCCTGCGATTGGTAACGATCGTACCGGTTCGATTCCGGTCCTCGGCATATAATGATGAGCACCCTTAGCTCAACTGGATAGAGTACCTGACTACGAATC
>JABZHE010000274.1:0-502 GCA_015259025.1 Atopobium sp.
CGCGTGTACCGCGGCCTTCAAGATCTTTCATGTAGTCATCGGTATGGGCGATAAAATCGTCCACTCCAGGATTGGCAAGGCCAACGCTGTTCATCATGCCGCCGTTGAGCTCACACATACGAGGAGCTGGGTTTCCTTCCCAAGGAACGCGAGCAACACCCTTCATAGTGATGGCGCCAAGCAGAGAAACGTCGTAGAAGCCCTCAAACTGCCAACCGTAGCCAAAGGTACCCGCAGCAGTATTGATAGGGTTTTTCATCTGGATGCCGCCAAGATTGACGGCCATTTTTACCTGATCTACCATGCGATCTCCTTTGCCTCAAAAACAGGTCCAACCATGCAAGCAGACGCATAGCCGCCCTTAGCAAGTGGGACATTGCAGGTGTTGCATGCACCAAAGGCGCAGCTCATCATACGCTCCATAGAAACCTGGCAGGCAACGTTATGAGCAATGGCCAGCTTAGCCACGCTTCTCATCATAGGCTCAGGACCGCAGGTATAG
>JABZHE010000027.1:0-8373 GCA_015259025.1 Atopobium sp.
TATTTCCCAACACCGGAGAAATAGGAGGCAGTTTGTTTAGCAGGCAATTCTTTGCTGAGAGAGAAAGTCTTTACTTTGTAAGAGCTTATTGCTCATGCGAAACTCGGTCACACATAGCTTGATCGCACGCCATTTTGTCGCCAACTGGCCTTTTTTGGCGCGAAGTAACTTATTCTGATCCAATAAAGGCCCATTTCAGTGCGAAGTGGTAAAAAATGCGTTTAGTTGGAATATGCAGGATTGATAAATTTCTATGCAAGCGATTTACCAGCGCTTTTAGTTAGACAAATTTTACGCGTGCATTCACATTATTTCTGAACTGCTTAAACGTAAATGCCAAAATGACAAAACTAAAAAATTATTTCCAACTAAACGGGTTTTTTACCCAAAACAGCACCCTCTGAATGACATATCAATTTCTTGATTAGTTTTTGTGCATATTAGGCGGTCTTTATGCATGCAAGGTACCTTCGCACGTTTTCGAGCGCCTCGCGTACCCAGTACGACCGGCGCGCTCCGGCGCGCCATACACGCCGATTAACCACGACGTGCATGGCGTGCTCACGTAATCAGCCCAAGCAGCAGAAAACCGCTGGCTACCTGCGGATAAACCTAAAGCCGCGGCCGGAATGGATGTACGGCAAGAAAGCGCGATCTTCTTCGCAGATACTTCCTGCAACGTTGTCGCGAGCATCAAGCTCCAAAAGACCTCGAGCAATCGAAAGCTCGCCCGCATAACGACCATATGCCTTGCTGCTCACCAAGATGGCGCCAGTAGCAACAGTATCCCAGGTAGAAGGCTTTGCGTCGTATACGGGAGCGTCTTTCCACAGCCTGGACTCCTGCGAGCGAATAATGTACGAGCTGGAATCAGGTCGATCAGTCTGAAGTCGATCGTACAGATACTCAAAATCAGGCTTGAGCTCGGTCTTTAGCTCAATGCAGTTTTGCTCAAGCTGACCGATACGCTTCCACGTAGCCTCAGTAACATCTGGGTCGCCAATAAGCACCACGTCAGAGTCTGCATCATAAAGCGCAAGCATTGCCTGAATAAGCGCATCGCCCGAAAGTCCACGGTGTTCCTCGCCAGTTGGCAGTCCCTCGTAGAGAGGACCGCGGAAAATCTCGCCAGGAACAAACGAGAAAATCTGGAATCCAAACGCCGAAAGGCGTGCGTTAATCTGTGCGACGCGCTCCAGCGAAAGGCCCGTGTAGCTCTTGGGATAATAATTGTGGCAGGCGGCAAAACGAGTGAAGTCGGCGCCAGCTGCTCGCCATGCGGAAATGTCGTCCTTGGTGATGGTTGAAGCGTTAAAGACCACGTGGAACTTGCGAGAGAGCTCTACGGTCTCCGCCGCGTCAAACCCAAAGTCAAGACGCACATACGTAATGCCCAGCTCAGCAAGCTCGTCAAACTTCTGAACGCCAAGCTTTGAAAGAGTAGCAGGAGAAACATCAGCAATGAGGTTAATCTCCGCCTTCCTGCAAAGTTCCAAGAGCTTGCGAGCCTCAGTGCGATAATCAATCCCCTCTTCCTCGGGAATCTGTAGAGACGTAAAGGCGTAGTGGCATCCGGCTGCCTGCGCTTTTGCTACAACCTCAGCATTAGCTTCATATCCACTGGCAAAATACAGTGAAATTCCGGTGCGCATAAATCCTCCAAGTAAATTGCAAACGCTTCTAAAAGAAGGGTTTCTCGCCAGACGAAAAGATCGACGGCCAGCCGAGTGCCGGGCGAGAAGACCGACGGGGTTTCTCGCCAGTCGAGTGCCAGGCGAGGCGCCGGGCAAGAAAAATCCCTCTTCCTAGGATACCTAAGAAGAGGGATAAACGTTTCTAAAACGTGTGGTTTTTACTCGCCGAAGACGTCGTTAATACGATCCTCGTCAACGCCGAAGAACCAAGTAAGTGCGAAGCCTGCAGCGTAAGCAAGAAGCATTGCAAGCAGGTAGAAGACCTGGTTACCAGGCTGGACAATCAGCAGACCAAAGAGGCCGGAGACGCCCTGGGAAACGGTACCAAGGTGGAAGAGGTAAGCAACTACGGAGCCAATACCGGAGCCAAGGCATGCGGTGATGAATGGCTTACCAAGAGGCAGGGTAACTGCGTACATAAGAGGCTCGCCGATGCCGAGCATACCAACTGGGATGGACTCGGTCAGGTACTTCTTGACGCGCTTGTTCTTGGTCTTGAAGAGGATTGCAAGACCAGCACCAACCTGGCCGCCGCCTGCCATCATCAGCAGAGGAAGCAGGTAGTTGATACCCTGAGTTGGGCCCTCTGGATTGTTAAGCATAACGTGGATTGGTGTAAGTGCCTGGTGAAGACCAACAGAAACCAGTGGCAGGAAGGTAGAACCAAGCAGGTAAGCACCAAAGACGCCAAGCTTGTCATAGAAGAACTGAAGGACAAAGAAGATTGCCTGAGTGAGCCATGCGCCTGCAGGCTGAAGAATCAGGACAGAACCAATAACACCGATGATGACGGTGCAAAGTGGAGTCAGGAAGGTATCAAGAACGCTTGGCATAACCTTGTGCAGGTTCTTCTCCAGGAATGCGAAGAAGATTGCGCAGATGATTGCACCAATCATGCCGCCTGCTGCTGCGTTGAACAGGTCAGAGGAAGCGACGATAAATGCGCCCTCCTTGAAAGCAACAGTTGGGAGGCTGAATGGAAGGTGAACCAGACGAGTTGCAACGCCGTCAACAGTCTTGGAAGCAAGAAGAGGCATACCAGCGTTAGCAATGGAGAGTGCACCGGCCATAGCACCAAGAACGCGAGAACCGCCAAACTCCTTGGCAGCGTTCTCGCCAGCGAGAACTGGCAGGTAAGCGAAAAGTGCCCAACCCATGGTCCAGATAGCTGCGAACCACCACTCGTTGGCATAAGCCTTACCAGTGGAGAAGTTGATAACGTTGATGATACCGTTAATCAGACCTGCAGAAATGATGCCAGGAAGCAGTGGAACAAAGATGTTAGCAATCTTCTTGAGGAAGCGCTGAACAGGCTTGTTCTCGTACTTAGCCTTCTGAGCCGCCTTGTTGTCCTTAGCTGCGGATACAACGTCGTCCTCAGATGCGTCACCAGCAGCAACGCCGGTAAGCTTGGAGAACTCAACAATAACCTTGTTGACAACGCCAGGACCAAGAACAACCTCAAGGTACTCTGCATCCTCGACCAGACCCATGACACCGTCGATAGCCTTGATAGCCTCGGAGTCAACCTTTGAAGGATCTGCGGTCTTAATGCGGAGCCTGGTCATGCAGACCATGTTGCTCTGAACATTTTCTTTACCACCGACGGCAGCAAGAATCTGTTCTGAAAGCTTGGTGTAATCCATACTTTCCTTCTTTCTCTCGTTGCGATGTTGCAACAAATACTTATCAAGAATACATAAAAAATGAACTTGGCGGTACAAGAATCCATACCTGTGGTTCAATGTTTCATGTTTTGACCTAATTTGAACACCCTGTTACTGCAGGTAAACTGAGTGTTTTTCAAAACTTACCGACCACTTGCGCGTCATACTAATACCACTGACCGATGCAGCTGAAACAAAATGCTCACGCGTGTGTCATTTGTTACAACTGTAATTACTACAGAGCACCTCTGACATGACCATGAGCCGCCTCAAGCTTAGCTTTAGCCTCTTCTACAGGCATCTTGGTCAGCAGCATGACAATAGCAAGCTTTGCATTACCATCAGCCTGATCAAGCGCCTGAGCTGCCTCTTCACGAGTACACCCAGTTGCTGCCATGGTGATGTTCTGCGCACGAACTACCAGCTTCTTATTGGTCTGCTGCACGTCAACCATGAGGTTTTGATACGCCTTGCCCACGCCAACCATAGAACCGGTAGAAATCATGTTCAGAATCATCTTCTGAGCGGTACCAGACTTAAGGCGTGTGGAACCTGTGAGCACCTCAGGTCCACAAGAAGGCTCAATGGCAAGCTCTGCCTCTTTGCCCACCTCAGAGCCCTTATTGCAGGCAATAGCAACGGTCTTGCAGCCCAAAGAACGAGCATAGCGCAGGCCACCAATAACGTAAGGTGTGCGACCACTAGCTGCAATTCCAATAGCAATGTCGTTCTTGTTCAGGCCGATCTTCTTGAACTCTTCTTCGCACAGATCAAGAGAATCTTCCGCCCTCAACTGCACGTACAAAGGCCTTCTCGCCACCGGCGATAAGACCAACAACCACGTCGGGAGAAACGCCAAAGGTAGGTGGGCACTCAACTGCGTCCAAAACGCCCAGGCGACCGGAAGTTCCAGCGCCAAAGTAAACAATTCTGCCGCCAGCTTCTAACGAGGAAACTGCCCACTCAACTGCCTGTGCTACCTGGGGAAGAACCTCTTTTACGCCAGCTACCACGTTGAGATCTTCCTGGTTCATAACACTGACCAGCTCAAGCGGGGTCATCTGATCCAGGTCCATGGTGTTGGGGTTTCTTGTCTCGGTGACAAGTTTTGTTAAATCAATCACGTTTTCACCTTCTGTGTTGTGATATTTACGCACTATTACGCAATAACGTCGTTGGCTGTACCAGGCAAATCTTGGTCAGAAGAAAGCGTATTAACGTGTTCAGCTGAATCCAACTTGCCAATATAGTTTGTCGAGAAACGCTTAACGCTCTTTTCGTAATTTCTATTTACATAGGCTGCAAAGAGCGCATCTACAACGTTGAGCTGGGCAATTCTTGAAGACATGGCACCACTTCTCATGATGTGCTCTGTTTCTGCAACGCCCAAAACGTAATCGGAGCGGTGAATCAATTCCGAATCAATGCCACCGCGGGTAATGGCAACCACCTTGGCGCCATTTGCCTTTGCAATCCAGGCACACTCAATGGCTTCTCGCGTAAGGCCTGAGTAGCTGACCACAATAGCAAGATCTTCTCGCCCCATGTTTTTAGCGTAGAGCATCTGAGAGTGGTAATCGTCGCTCAAGTTGCAGTTGATGTTGAGGCGCATGAGCTTGAGCTGCAGATCTCTTGCAACCAGAAGCGAAGCTCCCATGCCAAAGAGGCAGATGGAATGAGCTTGCATCATGAGTGAAACAACTGAGTCAACAACCTGAGCGTCAAGCAATTGCCTGGTAAGCTCCAGCGAAGAAATGTTCTTTGCAGTAACTTTTTCGATGATCACATCAGTGGTGTCACCTGCGATAACGCCACCAACAGCAATATCGTTGCTTTTATTGCTTACTGCCAGTTCGTAAATGAGTGCCTGCTGGAACTCTTTATAGCCACCGCAGCCAAGCTTCTTGCAAAGCCTGACAACCGTTGATGCAGATGTATACGTTTGAGCTGCTAGTTTATGGATTGATTGACCAACTGCCGCCTCTGGATCAGACAGAATATAGTCGACAATATCGCGTTCAGCTGAACTAGCATTCTTGCGATACTCTTCCAGACGTAGACGAACACCTCTCACGCAATCACCTCCGGCCGTCCAGTTGACTAAAACGTTTGACTATATTGTTTCACGATGCCATAAAAATTTCATCTGTAAAGTAGGCAGTGCCGTAAACGGTAGTATTGCATGCGCAAGTGTAAGCGCGCTCCGTGTGCGTTGCATACGCGACTGCTCATGTTTTCCCAGCGTAATGCAGGGACAATTGTCGCAAAAATCTTGCTTTATGTTAGGAAAGTTACTATCACTTCATAAAAACTTTTACTACCGAGTAGACATTTGACCACGTAAAACCTGATTAAAATATTTCATCTTTGCCTAAAAAATTCAAATTTAGATACCATTGACAGCTTTTTTGATACCACTCGCAGTACGTTAACGTACCCATTATTTCATCTTGGACAAACTAGCTGCAATTTTGATGAAACGCACGTCATCATAAGCGCAAATTATCTCAGCCAATTGAGATAGCAGGTGTTTCACCTAAGGCAAAACCGAAGGAGACAATATGCGCACCAACGAAGATTTGCACCAGAATCAAAACGCTCACTCTGAGCATTCACCCAACGCAGGCTCCCCTGCTGGACAAACCAGAAGACAATTCCTCAGCAGAAGTGCTCTTGGTCTAGCCGCTCTAGCAGGCCTTGGTCTTACTGCCTGCCAGACAAAAGGTGGCGCAACTGCTGCTAAGGGAACCGCAAAGAAAGTTGACTCCGTAGACGGAACCTTCCAGTACGAGAAGGTTTTCCCTGTTCTCAACGACAACGAGGCCTTTGACGACTCTCTTGTTACCAACCAGCTCAACAGCTTTGTTTGCTTTGCTGGTCAGGGCACCGTCTATGTAAAGAGCTCCGAGCCTCAGAGCTTTGCGCTCTTTGTAAACGGTCACCAGGTTCCAACTGACAAGCTTGACGGCTCCTCCTGGAACCAAATTGACATCTCTGACGTAACCGTCAACGGCGATAACCGCCTGCAGGTCAGCACTGTTAAAGAGACCCAGGCAACCTTTGAGGTTAAGATTGGCTACCCAACGCTTATTGACGGCACCAAGGATTACGCCGACAACGACAACTTCAAGCTGATTGACCAGATTATCAACGCAGAGATTGCCAACGGCTTCACCTCTGCCCAGCTGGTAGTTACCAGGTACGGCAAGATTATCAAGAAGACCAATTACGGTAACGTCAATTCTTACAACAAGGACGGCTCTCGCATCAAAGACGGCAAGGCTGTTGACGACAACACCCTCTACGACCTGGCCTCTAACACAAAGATGTATGCCACTAACCTGGCAATTGAGAAGCTGGTTACCGACGGTCAGCTGGACGTTTCCAAGAAGGTTCAGGAGTACATTCCAGACTTCAAGGACCAGGAGGGCGATAAGATCCTGGGCAAGAATGACCTTACCGTTCGTGAGATTCTTGAGCACCAGGCTGGATTCCCACCAGATCCTCAGTACCACAACCGCAACTACAACCCAGAGAAGCCTGACGATCCACAGCCAAACGCAAACCAGAAGCTGTACTCTCAGAATCGCGACGAGATTCTGCAGAAGATCATCGAGACTCCTCTGCAGTACGTCCCAGGTACCAAGACTGCCTATTCCGACGTAGACTACATGCTTCTTGGTTTTATCATCGAGAAGATCACCAATAAGCGCCTTGACCAGTACGTTAAGGAAGCTCTCTACGAGCCACTGGGACTCAAGAACGTCACGTTCAACCCACTGGACAACGGCTTCAAGGCTGACGGAATCGCAGCTACCGAGCTTAACGGTAACACTCGCGACGGCCTGATTACCTTTGACAACATGCGTACCGACACCATTCAGGGCACGGTCCATGACGAGAAGGCCTACTACGCCATGGGTGGTATCTCTGGTCACGCTGGTCTATTTGCCAACGCTTCCGACCTGGCTGTACTTGTCCAGACCGTTATGAACCGTGGTGGTTACGGCAACACCATGCTCTTCAGCGAGGACGTTCACGACCAGTTCATCAAGCCAAAGGACACCAGCGTTACCTACGGTTTGGGCTGGAGGCGTAAGGGTCACATTGGCTACCAGTGGGCCTTCTCGCCAATTGCAAACGCTGCAACCGTTGGCCACACCGGCTGGACCGGCACACTTACCGTCATTGACGTCTACAACAACACCAGCTTGGTGCTGCTCACCAACACCAAGAACTCGCCTGTCATTGACAACAAGGTCAACCCTAACGACTTTGTGGGTCACCACTTCCTGACCGGCGGCTACGGAGTTGTTTCTACGCTGGCATTTGATGGCCTTGACGACGCAAACGCCGAGGGCAACAACGCCAAGCTCATGGACATGGTCATTGCCAAGTACAAGCTCATTCAGGCCGAGGCGGATTATCAGACTGACCCCGATAAGGCTTCCCTGAAGGCACTGCTTGAGGTCTGCGACCAGAGGAAAGATTCCAAGGTTATCAAGGACTTCCAGGCAAGCGACTTGTACAAGGCCATTTCGCAGTTTGTTGGTAAGTAGCACACGGAAACCGCTTACCGGCAGAAGCTTCGCTCAACGGTGAGAAGTGACTCCTTACGTAAAGCTCGTGTAAACAAGCTGCGAAGCGGGAATAAACGCAGTACACGAACAAGGTACGATACACATCTTGTCTAGCAACGGCCCTCTCCTCCGTCTAGACACACCAAAGCCCGGATGCTATTGCGCGGCATCCGGGCTCTTTTTGTGCGCACGTGCGCGCGCTGGACTTTCGAGTGCGCGGGTCGGGCGCGCCGCGAGCCTGAAAAGTGCAAAGAATCTGTATTTGAGCCACCGATTCTTTGTCAAAATCAGGCAAATCCACAGTTTCTTTAACGTTTTCAGGCAGAATTTACAGATTCTTTGCAGAAATCAGGCACGCTTTGCGGTCACGAGCTTGCAGGTGCGTTCGCCGGGCGCACAACTTACAGTGCGGCGAGAAAATCCTCTGCTTGC
>JABZHE010000028.1:0-8284 GCA_015259025.1 Atopobium sp.
GTCCTACACCATCCGTGAGCTTGCTTCTCAGGAGATGAAGAACACCGCTGGTGCAACATGGGATGCTGCAACCGCTGGTAACGCAATTGCTGCTTGGTCTTCTTCCTTCGGCGATCAGATTGATGTTGTTGTTTCCAACAACGACGGTATGGGCATGTCCATCTTCAACGCATGGTCAAAGGCTCAGAAGGTCCCAACCTTTGGTTACGACGCTAACTCTGACGCTGTTGCAGCTATTGCTGACGGCTATGCAGGCACCATTTCCCAGCACCCAGATGTTCAGGCTTACCTGACTCTCCGTCTGCTCCGCAACGCTCTTGACGGCGCTGATATCAACACCGGCATTGAGTCCGCAGACGATGCTGGCAACAAGATTGACTCCAAGGACTACAAGTATGTTGCAGAACAGCGTTCTTACTACGCTCTCAACCTTGCAGTTACCGCTGAGAACTACAAGGACAACCTTGACGCAACCACTACTTACAAGGATGCTTCCGCTCAGCTGAGCGCAGACAAGCACCCAGAGAAGAAGGTTTGGCTCAACACCTACAACTCTGGCGACAACTTCCTTGGTTCAACCTATGTACCACTGCTCAAGAAGTATGCTCCACTGCTCAACCTCAACGTTGAGTTCATCGCAGGCGATGGCCAGACTGAGTCCAACATTACCAACCGTCTTGGCAACCCTGACGAGTACGATGCATTTGCATTCAACATGGTTAAGACCGACAACGGTTCTTCCTATACCCAGCTGCTTAAGTAATTAAGTAGTCGATAGCACGAAACAATACCGGAGGGGAGACACCTGCTCTCCTCCGGTGTTCTCGCGAATAAGCGCAATAACTTAGCGAGATAAGGGGTGATTACATGGCAGATACAGAAAACGATATCGTTCTAACAATTGATGGAATGAGTAAGTCCTTTGGACGTAACCGCGTTCTGGATCACATTTCAATGAACGTACGCCGTGGAACCGTTATGGGTCTTATGGGAGAGAACGGCGCAGGCAAATCTACCATGATGAAGTGCCTGTTTGGTACGTATCAAAAAGATGAAGGCAAGATATTTCTTGACGGCAAAGAGGTTAATTTCTCTGGACCAAAAGACGCACTTGAGAATGGCGTCGCAATGGTTCACCAGGAGCTTAACCAGTGCCTTGATAGAAATGTTGTAGATAACTTGTTCCTTGGTCGCTATCCCGTTAATGCAATGGGTGTTGTCGACGAGGGACGCATGAAAAAAGAGGCTAACGAGCTCTTCAGGCGTCTTGGTATGACCGTAGACCTGACACAGCCTATGAAGAACATGTCAGTATCTCAGCGTCAAATGTGCGAGATTGCAAAGGCAATTTCTTACAACGCAAAGATTATTGTTCTTGATGAGCCTACTTCTTCACTTATGACCCAAGAGGTCGAGAAACTCTTTGAGATGATTCATATGCTCAAAGAGCAGGGAATTTCTTTGGTCTATATCTCTCACAAGATGGATGAGATCTTTGAGATTTGCGACGACATTTCAGTTCTTCGTGACGGTAAGCTTGTTATGACCAAGCGCTCTGATGAGACCAACATGAATGAGCTTATCTCAGCAATGGTCGGTCGCTCACTTGAGAATCGCTTCCCAGATGTTACTAACACACCTGGTAAGACGTATCTTTCTATTCAGCACCTTTCAACTAAATACGAGCCATACCTTCAAGACGTCACTTTTGACGTAAGGAAGGGCGAGATCTTTGGTCTGTATGGTCTTGTCGGCGCTGGTAGAACAGAGCTTCTTGAGACAATCTTTGGTGTAAGAACCAGAGCTGCAGGTCGTGTCTATGTCAACGGGCACCTTATGAACTTCTCGACAGCCGCAGAGGCAATGGATCACGGCTTTGCCATGATTACCGAGGAGCGTAAAGCAAACGGCCTATTCCTTAAGGGCGATTTGACGTTTAACACAACCATTGCAAACTTGAACCAGTACAAGTCTGGTCCAATCCTTTCTGATCCTAAGATGACTAAGGCTACCGTCAACGAGCTCAAGGTTATGAACACCAAGGCTCAGGGTCCATCAGACTTGATTTCAAGCCTTTCTGGCGGCAACCAGCAGAAGGTCATTTTTGGTAAATGGCTCGAGCGCTATCCACAGGTTTTCCTGATGGACGAGCCTACTCGTGGTATTGATGTTGGTGCTAAATATGAGATCTACCAGCTCATTATTGATATGGCTAAGAGCGGTACCACTATTATCGTAGTCTCTTCGGAGATGCCAGAGATTCTGGGAATTACTAACCGAATTGGCGTTATGTCCAACGGTAGACTCTCGGGCATTGTAAATACCAACGAGACAAATCAAGAAGAACTCCTGCGCCTCAGCGCAAAGTACCTGTAGGAGAGGATGATACAAATGCCAAAAACAGGTGGATCTGTTCTGACGGCCGAGCAGGAAAAAGAGCTGCTAAAGCCTATTGATCAGAAGATTGGTTCCATTCAGGCTCAGATTGATGAGCTTCGCGCAAATGGTACCAACAAAGTAATTTCAACACTGAGCGCAATTGAGTCTGCAAAGCGCGATAAGTCTATCTCTGCCGAAGAGCGCAACACGCTTATCGAGGGCTACAAGGCTGAACTGGAGCTTGCAAAGAAGGTTGAGTCCGAGAATAGCGCTCAGGTCTCCAAGCTTATTGCAGAGGCCGAGGCTTATCTTAAGGAGCACTACAAGAACGAGTACCTGGAGCCTGTAAAGGCTAGCTGTGCTCTTGAGAAGGAGCAGGCTAAGCAGAACTACGCTGCTGCTCTTGAGCGCCTCAAGAAGGAGCATGAAGAGGCTGTCAGCAAGACTTCTGACGCTCAAGAAATCAAAGACGAGAAGTACGTCTATAAGAACCGTCAGTTTGATGCAAAGGTCAACTATCAGAAAGACCTTCAGCGCATCAAAGACCGTGCTCATAATGCGTTTAGTCATGAGTATCACCTCATCGACCTTCTCAGGATGTCTAAGTTCACTCCACTGGAGTCTCAGGCTCAGAAGTGGGAGAACTACAAGTACACCTTCAACACCCGTTCATTCTTGCTTCAGAACGGCCTGTACATTGTTATTCTCCTGGTGTTTATTGCCCTTTGTATCATTACCCCAGCAGTCAAGGGCACTCAGCTCCTGACATACTCCAACGTCATCAACATTCTTCAGCAGGCATCGCCTCGAATGTTCCTGGCTCTTGGTGTAGCTGGATTGATTCTGCTTACCGGTACTGACCTTTCCATTGGTCGTATGGTTGGTATGGGCATGACCGCTTCAACCATCATCATGCACCAGGGCATCAATACTGGTCAGGTCTTTGGTATCACGTTTGACCTCACTGGTATTCCAATTCCTGTCAGAATCATCATGGCTTTGGTTACCTGTATTGTTCTCTGCACCTGCTTTACCAGTATCGCTGGCTTCTTTACTGCTAAGTTTAAGATGCACCCATTCATCTCGACCATGGCTAACATGCTGATTATCTTTGGTATTGTTACCTATGCAACAAAGGGTGTTTCTTTTGGTGCTATCGAGCCATCTATTCCAGACATGGTCATTCCACGAATTGGTAAATTCCCATCAATTATTTTGTGGGCAATCGCAGCTATTGCTATTGTTTGGTTCATCTGGAACAAGACCACCTTTGGTAAGAATCTCTATGCTGTAGGTGGAAACCCCGAGGCAGCAGCTGTTTCCGGTATCTCTGTCTTTAGAGTTATGGTTGGCGCTTTTGTTATGGCTGGTATCCTTTACGGATTTGGTTCATGGCTCGAGTGCATGCGTATGGTCGGCTCTGGTTCCGCAGCTTACGGCCAGGGTTGGGACATGGACGCAATCGCAGCCTGCGTTGTTGGTGGCGTCTCGTTCACCGGTGGTATTGGTAAGATCTCCGGTGTTACCGTGGGTGTTCTTATCTTCACCGCACTGACTTACGCACTGACCATTCTTGGTATTGATACCAACCTGCAGTTTGTTTTCTCGGGCGTCATTATTCTGACCGCTGTCACCCTTGACTGCTTGAAGTACGTCCAGAAGAAGTAGCTGGCACTCCCGCGCCGCGCACAGCAAGTGCGGAAACGCAGCGCAAGTGCGGAAAGCATGCTATTACGTGCAAGTTTCGAGGCGTCTACTTACGTAGACGCCTCTTTTTTGGCGAAAGACAACGCTTGCACGTTAAGGAAAAGTGGCTTTACGGGGAAATTACAAAGCAGCTGGTAAACTAAGGTATCTCTTCGGACATATGTCCTTTTATGATTTTCGCACCACACCTATGACAGATAATCTGCAAAAATTGGCGAGAAAAGCACACCTAAGGCTGATATTCTGCAGATTTAGAGAGAAATAACACACCTATGACAGAAAATATGTTAACTATCGACAGATTATTTGACTTTGGTGTGCTTGGGTTTCTCGATACATGCAGATTATCAGTTATAGGTGTGGTCAGAGCATTGAACGGAGCTATTTCCGACAGATTATCCGACATAGGTGTGCTAGAAGAGTTAACCAGATTCCACATCCAACAGAATATCCGTCTCTACGGTGCTTATACGTTTTTTAACTGTCGCAGGCTGCTGGTTTGGCGGTAAAAAACAAGAGGACCGATCTTCTCGGCCCTCTTGCTGGGTGATTTATGCGATTGTGACGTGCGGTTCGTTGTAAGCTGCGTGTGAACCTTCGGATAGCAGTAACTACAGACTCTCAAGGAAGCGATGTTGCGCGGCTCGTCCTTCTTCGTCCCATTTGAATACACCGGCGTCTTCAAGGACGTGCGAGAAGACAATACCAACCTCGTCATAGATATACTTTTTGAGCTGTTCGGACGAGAGGGAAGCGTTGCCCTTGCTGGATCCGTCACCCTGTTCAAGCAACTTGGCGTAAATCTGGCGCGCCCAGTCGGCGTGGGAGATTGTAGTAGAGTCCGTGGTCAACTGACCGTAGACGGCATTGGCTTTCTTGTCATTTGCCAGGCACTGCTCCATAACTGACTGAACTTTGTTGAGTTCTGGCACAAGGCGAGGAGGAAGTACGGCAAGGCCCATAACCTCGATGAGGCCGATATTCTCTTTCTTGATGTGGTGATACTCGGCATGTGGATGGAAGATGCCAAGCGGATGTTTTTCGCTGGTAATGTTGCAGCGCAATGCAAGGAAGACCTCGTAGATGCCATCTTCCAGCTTGCGAACAACAGGGGTAACCGTGTTGTGGGGCTCGCCGTTAGTTTCTGCATAAACAGAGACGGATTCGTCGGTATAGGAGCGCCATGCAGTGATGATAAATTCCGCTGCTTTGAGCGCTTCTTCTCGACTGGTGGAGGAGAGGCGGAGAACAGAGAGCGGCCACTTGAGGATCGCGCCCGCCACCTCGGGGAACTGCTTGAGTTCAAACTCTTCCGCAACTTCTGCGCGCATCATAGGGAACTCGTAACGTCCGCCCTGGTAGTGATCGTGCGAGAGGATCGATCCGCCCACAATGGGCAGGTCAGCGTTTGAACCAATGAAGTAGTGGGGGAACCTGTCCACAAAGTCAAAGAGGTTGACCAGCGCCTCGTGATCAATGTGCATAGGAATGTGATCCGAGTTCATGGCAATGCAGTGCTCGTTGAAGTACGCGTATGGACTGTACTGGAATCCCCAACGATGCTGATTGAGCTCAATGGGGATGATGCGAAGGTTCTGCCTGGCAGGATGAGCGCCCGCGCCAGACGAAGCGCCACGTCCAGAGTAGCCCTCGTTATCCAGGCAGAGCTGGCATGCGGGGTACTTCTCGCCAGAAGTGTTTTGAGCTGTTTTAGCTGCTGCGATCTCACGAGGATCTTTTTCTGGCTTGGAGAGATTGATGGTAATCTCAAGGTCTCCCCAGGTAGTTGGTGTAGTCCAGGTGATATTTCTAGCAATGGCGCTTCTTCTGACATAGCCGGCATCACAGCAGAGCGCGTAGAACCAGTCAGTTGCAGCGCGAGGTCCCTCAGAAGCGTAGAGTTCATCGAAATGGCGTGCGACCTCGGAAGGCTTTGGCAACAGAAGGCCCATAACGCGCATGGCAAAAGAGTCTTCGCCGCTTTGGGTGTTCTCGGCAAGTCCATGAGAAACAGCTAGACGGGCAAGCTCGGCTAGCGTCTGATCAAGATCAAACGATGCCAGGTCAATCTTCTCCCAAGACTTAACGGGAGCAGGACCCTCGTACGAGAGCATATCCAGCAGCGCGTTATAGCACCAGGTCAGATCCTCAGTTTGAATAAGCCCGCGCTCGCATGCATACGCAACAAGCTGCTGAATGCACAGTGCGCTTTCGTTATCTGCTACAGCCATTGTGCACAAGCTCCCTGGTCAGAGATGGCGTAGTGGCGGCAAGCGCCTTCGCCAAACCACTGGTTCATTTGTGCGATAAAGGTCTCGACAAGGGCGAGAGGAACAAAGCACTGGATAGATCCGCCAAAACCACCGCCGTGAATGCGAACGGCGCCAGAACCTTTTAAGATGCTCTCAGCCAAGCCAAGGGCAAGCATGGCCGGCTGATACGAGCCAGAAGTAGAAACGTTCTGCAGGTACATGCCGGAGCTTGCACCGGAAGCGTTGGTGAGTGCAATAAAGGACTCAATATCAGAGTTCTGAAGATCTGCCCATCTCTTATCTACCAGGTCATTCTCGTACCAGTAGTGAATAGCGCGGAGAAGAGCGCGGTCTCCAAGATCTTCTCGCAGCTCATTGACGCGAGCTTGGAAGTCTTCAACGGGAACCTCAGAGAGGCGAGTCTTGCCAAAGGCCGCGGCAACTTTCTGCATCTCAACAGGAACAGCGGCATACTCATCAGTAAAAGCAACGTGATCACAACCAACGTCAACAAGGCAGAGCGCATAGCCGTAATCCTCAAAGTTGAGGTCAAGCTTTTCTGCCTTGGGCTCTGCGGGATCTTCAAAGTTCATGAAGGCAAGACCGCCAAGGCAAACAGCCAGCTGGTCCATAAGACCGCACGGCTTACCAAAGTAAACGTTTTCTGTGTTCTGGCTCATTTGGGCAAGTTTAACAGCAGAAATCTCGCTGCCACCTTCCCAGAGTGCTTCCATTGCACGGCCGGCTGCAGCCTCAAACGCAGCAGAGGAAGAAAGTCCGCCGCCACCAGGGACATTGCTTACTACCGCCATGTCAAAGCCGGATGGCTCAAAACCAAGTTTGACCAGGTTTGCTGCCATACCACGAACAATAGCCTTAGTGCTCAGATACTCAGCCTCGGTGGGCTCTAGATTTGAGTAGTCAACCTCAAAAGGATCATATCCCACACTGGCTACACGAATAACGCCCAGGTTATTAGGTGCGCAAATAGCGTCAATAGCAACATCCAGGGCACCAGCGATGACATGACCGCCCTCGTGATCTGTGTGGTTTCCTGCAATCTCGGAGCGACCAGGCGCGTGTACCGCAAGATAGCGGTCAGCTTTTCCAAACATTTGCTCAAAGTGCTCTTTTGCGCGATTGAGCTGAGCTGTGGTTTTCTCGTCAAACGTGTGAGCCATGGTGTTCCTTTCCCTTTAGTGCTGTGAAGCTACAGGTACCTTAAAAGAATCGATAAACAATTTGCGAGCTGTAAGGCTGCTCAGGCGTGCAGGTAGGCTGAGGCCACTCTGCATGGTGAGCACAATCTGGATAAAACTCGCTTTCAAATGCAAAACCAGCCTGAGGCTTATAGGTGGCGCCGTCTTTTGCGCGCGCTTCGTCAAGCCAGTTGCCGGTATACAGATGGGCGCCAGGAGCGGTAATTTGAATTTCTAGTGAGCGTCCGCTTTCTGATGTGGCGAGAAGGGCGGGGCGTAGCTGGCCATTTTCATAGTTAGTAATGGCAAAGCAGTGATCATAGCCGCGAGCAATTTTGAGCTGCTCATTATCTGCGTCAAGATCTTTGCCAATGGTCTTAGGTGTGCGGAAATCAAAAGGAGTTCCTACAACAGAGTCTACGGTTCCTGCAGAAACTGAGTCATCTCGTAAGGGAAGATATGAGTCGGCCTGGATGGTAAGCTGGTGTCCAAGAACATCTCCAGAATCATGACCATTAAGGTTGAAGTATACGTGGTTAGTCATGTTTACAAATGTTGCAGCATCGGTTGTGCAGGTATACGTAAGATTTAGCGTTGACTGCGCGGCTTCTTCAACAAGCTTATAGGTTGCAGTAATATGACGGTTTCCTGGCAGTCCATATTCTCCATCTACCAGGTCAATGCTAAAGGTTACCGTATTATGCGCTTCATCAATTTCTGCCTGCCAAATGCGCTTATGGATACCAG
>JABZHE010000029.1:0-8248 GCA_015259025.1 Atopobium sp.
TTCTTATGGTTGACTATTCCTGCGCCATTAAGCTTTCCACTCCTGTTGCAGTGGGTAGCGCAATGGATGAGGCGGCCAAGTTTGGCATGACGGTTAAGGGCGGCAAATACCTCGAGAAGATCGCTGCAGCAGATCTTATCGTCTTTGATAAGACAGGTACGCTAACAAAGGCAGTTCCACACGTTGAGTGTATTGTCAGCTTCTGCGATCGCACCGAGGACCAGCTCCTGCGCCTTGCAGCATGTATTGAGGAGCACTTCCCACACAGCATGGCTCGCGCAATTGTGAACGAGGCAAAGGTACGTGGCCTTAAGCACAAAGATGAGTTCCACGCAGAGGTCAAATATGTTGTTGCTCACGGTATTCGTACCAAGGTTAACGACAAAGAGGTCTGCATTGGTTCTGCTCACTTCATTTTTGATGACGAGAAGACCCCAATGCCTGAGGGAATTCAGGACGACCTTGCACAGATTGCTCCAACTTCGTCCATTATCTTTATGTCCGAGGATTCAAAACTTATTGCAGCAATCTGTATTACCGATCCTGTAAGGGAAGATGCAGCAGCAACTATTACGCAGCTCCGTGCTCTTGGTGTTAAGCGTATGGTTATGCTGACCGGCGACTCAGAAAACGTTGCAGCAAGTGTTGCTAAGAAGCTTGGTCTTGATGACTACGTCGCACAGATTCTCCCAGAGGATAAGTGCGAGTATGTTAAGAAGTTCCAGCAGGAGGGCTACACCGTTGCAATGGTAGGCGATGGTATCAACGATTCACCTGCACTAGCCGTATCTGATGTTTCACTGGCGCTTTCTGATGCAACTGATATTGCTCGTGCTGTTGCGGATATTTCAATTAAGAATGATTCGCTTGAATCGCTGGTAATCATGCGTCTTTTGGGCCAGCAGGTAATGAAGAGGATTCACGCCGACTATCGTACGATTGTTGCGCTGAACAGCTCTTTCATTGCTGCAGGTGTTGCAGGCCTTATTACCGTAAGTGCTGCTGCATATATGCACAACCTTTTAACACTTATGGTAACGCTTGCAAACACAAGGTCACTGCTTACCACTGCAGCTCATAACCCTAATGTTCCTTCTGAGGTAAAGATGCTCTTGACTGAAGGACAGATTGCTTAGAACGCACTTGTGCGTCAACAAAGTATTTTTAGATCGCGTTAGAGCTCTCGTTTCTTATTCGTAAGAGGCGGGAGCTTTTTTCTGTCTTGAATTGTCAAAAAGTGAAAATATTTTGAGTTTTCTCTTGCATTTAGTTAGCTAAGGCTTACACTTTAAATAGTTAGAAGAGGTGAACTTGTTAAGGTTTTTATATAACAGGAGCTAGTTCTAACAAATTTGCTTTATCAGCCCGGAACCTTTCCCCTCTCCAAGGGTCCGGAATCCAGGCGCCGTCGGCTCCCTTTTAGTCGGCGGCGCATTTTTAAGAAGGGAGCAAGTACGGTATGGATTGTCTTACTTCTTTTGAGAATTCATCGCTCCTAGACGTTACTTCTCCCTATGCATATTCCGCTGATAAAAAGCCTGTTTTTAATGAGGGTGCGAGAGTGTATACTCCCGAGCTCTGTCACGATTTTGCTACAACATTTGTTCGCTGTGCTGCTGGTGTTATTGCTTACGTTAAGCCGGCTGCGCTCTTTTCATTTGCTTCTCATAAGTCTTGTAGCTCTTGTGCAAGCCTCATCTGCACTGATCCAACGTTGAGGTCATTTCTCTGCAACGCTACTCACGAGCTCTCACTGTTTGGGGTAACGCTCCTTGCTACCTCTGCTATTTCTGGCGGAAAGGTGACGTTTGTTGCCTATAGACCTGAGCTTGTTGAGGATATTCTCGCCAAATCAGAGCACTGTGAGTTTCTGGCTGCCTTTGGCCATTCCACTGAGTCAGTGCAGGCGTTGATGAAGAGCATGCGTTCAAGAATTTTTGCTTTTCACGCAAGAAAAGCCGCGTTTCCGCACGAGATTGGACTGGTACTGGGCTATCCACTTGCTGATGTTCAAGGCTTTATGAACGGCCAGCCTGAGCTATTTACTGGCGCTTGGAAAGTCTATGACAACACAGAAGAGACACGCTTGCGCCTGGAGCAGCTTAAAGATGCAGAAGACCAGTGCAAGCATCGTTTTTATCAAGGGGAATCTTTAGCGCAGATTCTCTCATCGTATGGCAATACCAAGAAACGCCAGGTTGCATAAGGGGTGTGCTTGGATTTCTTGTTGAGGTATTGAAAGTAATGTGTAGTTTTCCAGGGGGAGCCTGGACACAGAAGGAGGAAATGTATGAGTAAAGTAGCAGTTGTGTATTGGTCCATGACGGGCAATACTGAGGCAATGGCAAAAGAGCTTGCAAGTGCTGCAGACGCCGAGGCTATTGAGTCTTCTGAGTTCTCTGCAGATATGTGCGATCAGTACGATGCATTTGCTTTTGGTTGCCCTGCTATGGGTGACGAGGAGCTTGATCCTGATTTTGAGGAGCTTTTCAACGATTGCGCTGGCAAGCTTGGTCAGAAGCCAACCGCTCTCTTTGGTTCTTACGACTGGGGAACCGGCGACTGGATGGAGACTTGGAAGCAGAATGCTGAAGCAGAGGGTGTCAACGTTGTTGAGACTTTTATCTGCAACCTTGAGCCAGATGACGATGCTCTTGAGGCTCTTCGCGGTCTTGGCGCAAAGCTTTCTGCTTAAACTGCATTACGATTTTTGCTGTTGCTGTTAAATTTTGCGAGAAAAACATCATTTTTTGAATAATCTAGAAAATGGTGGGTAGTAAAACAGCAACAGAAAGGAAGTTTGTATGTCACCAATCAATATTATTGTTATTCTTGCTGTTGTAGCGCTTTGCGGTTTTGCGGTTTATCGTGTTTACGGAATTGCTGCAGGTAAAAAAGGCTGCTGCTCTGATGAAGGAACAGGTGTTACTACCTGTAACACAGAGCAGGTTTCTGCTGCAGATGGTCCAGAAGACAAAGATGAATCTCATTACCCTTATGTTCAAACATTTGAGATTGGTGGTATGACTTGCCAGAACTGCGTCAATCATGTGACTCGAGCTCTCGATAGTATTGAGGGAACATGGGCGCAGGTTACTCTAGCTGGTGGTCAGGCACGTATCCTCAGCAAAAATCCAATTGATGTCGATGCGTACCGAGCTGCCGTAGAGAAAGAAGGCTACCGTCTTCGTGCGTAAGCACAACAAGATCTTCTCGCAAGAAACAAACTTTGAAGAAATTTTGTAAAACTTGCGTAATAGCTGTGCAAAGTAGCGCTCTTTGGCTTGTTTAATCAGCCGAAGAGCGCTATCCTATTGCCCGTATGGCGTCAAGCTATGCACTGTATCTGTTGGCCCCCGAGAGCATGTAAGTTTCCGAGTAGAGAAGCCCACGTATTGGCACTCTGGCAGCAACCATGTTGACCGGGGCCCCGTTTTGGAAGGGGTCCACCTTTGAGTGAGATTCAGAACTCGTCCATCTTCTCTTTGGATGAAATTTCCGATGAGGAAATGAACAGCCTGATCGACGGCACTGTCACTGATTTTGATGAGGGAGATCTTGTCAACGGCACCGTCGTCAAGATTGAGCGCGATGAGGTCCTCGTAGACATTGGCTACAAGTCTGAGGGCGTTATTCCTGCTCGTGAGCTTTCTATTCGTAAAGACGTTAACCCTGCAGAGGTCATCTCCCTGGGTGAGGACGTCGAGGCTCTTGTTCTCCAGAAAGAGGACAAAGAGGGCCGTCTGGTTCTCTCCAAGAAGCGTGCTGAGTACGAGCGTGCTTGGAAGGCAGTTGAGGATAAGTTCAACGCTGGTGAGACCGTTGAGGGTGAGGTTATCGAGGTTGTTAAGGGCGGCCTGATTCTTGACATTGGCCTCCGTGGCTTCCTGCCTGCATCCCTTGTTGACCTCCGTCGTGTCAAGGATCTTGGTGCATTCATGGGCACTCGTATTGAGGCTCGTGTTATCGAGATGGATCGCAACCGCAACAACGTTGTTCTTTCTCGCCGTATTGTTCTTGAGGAGGCTCGTAAGGCAGAGCGTCAGGACATCCTGGGCAAGCTCCAGGTTGGCATGAAGCTCAAGGGTACTGTTTCCTCCATCGTTGAGTTTGGTGCATTTGTTGACCTTGGCGGCATTGACGGCCTGGTTCACATTTCCGAGCTTTCTTGGAACCACGTTAACCACCCATCTGAGGTTGTTAAGGTTGGCCAGGAGGTTGAGGTTCAGGTTCTCGACGTTGACCTTAACCGTGAGCGTATCTCCCTTGGTCTTAAGCAGACTTCCGAGGATCCATGGCGTGTACTTGTTTCCAAGTACCCAGTTGACGCTATCATCGAGGGCACTGTCACCAAGCTTGTTACCTTCGGTGCATTTGTTGACCTTGGCAACGGCGTTGAGGGCCTCGTCCACATCTCCGAGATGGCTAAGCAGCACGTTACTGCTCCATCTCAGGTCTGCAAGGTTGGCGACGTTGTACAGGTAAAGGTCATGGAGATTGATCTTGACCGCCGTCGCATCTCCCTGTCTATGAAGGCAGCTGCGGAGACCCTTGGTATTGATATTGAGGTCACTCCACTTCCAGAGGAGGAGCGTGCAGCAGCAGAGGCAGCAGCAGCTGAGGCTGAGGCTGATCTTGAGGCTCACCTTGTTGAGTCTGAGGCTAACGCACAGGCAACCGAAGAGGCTGCAGAGTAGAGCACTTTGCGCATCTAGAGATTTGTCAAGAGACGTCATCGAAAGATGACGTCTCTTTTTATGTAAGTAACAAATATCTCCATTCCTTCAACAGGGTGTTAATGCGAAAATATAACGCTAAGTTTTTATTCTGAGGAGGAATACGCCTATGACATCAAAGATGCAGGGCCGCAGTTTTCTTGCTGTTATGTTTGCATTTTTGGCAGCTTTAATCTTTATGCCAAATATTGCATACGCTGCAAGTAATAATTCGTTTTATAACGGCACTACTACTAACGTGTCTCCTTCTGTGAGTGCAGATGGTCTTATTGAGCGTTCTATTTACTTTACAGATGCTTCTGGCCAGACATCTAACTACGCTTATAAGGATAATGACACCACTCAGATGAACCGCTCCATTGTAGATATTGATAAGTATCAGAATCTGCAGGCAGTGGTAAAGATTACCAACATCTCTTCATCTCCAGTTTCTGTAAACGAGGTTATGCAGCTGCCACTTACTTACTATGTCAGCTCAAGCCCTAATCCTGATTTGCGTGCAACTGGATTTACCTTCTCGTCAACTAATACAGCAACTGCAATTAATTTGAACATTAGTGGACTGAACGGTGGTTCTGGTTCTCAGCCTGCAGCTAATGCTTATGCTGCATACCAGGCAGCTGGTCAGGACAATGCTGAGATGCGTTCCATTTCTATTTCTGGTACCCTGGCTGCTGGTGAAACCATTACACTTACCGTTCCTCTGACACTTACCAATGGCTCTACTCTCAATCTGTACGGTACCAACTATGTGGGTCTTACCCAGTATCTGCTTGATCACAGAACCTCTTACGGAAACCCTCGTGTTTCAGTCAGGTTTGCAAGGCAGGTTTTGGAAGAGGGAACAAACAATTCCATTCTTAGCAGCAATAAGAAATATCTGGGCGTAATTATTAGGCCTGACGGTAGCTATTACGCTATCCCACAGGACGAGTGGAATTACATGCCAACTATTTCTGCAAGTGATATTCACGTTGACAATATCCTGTATGAAGATCGCCACAGCGCAACGGAGAACGATGCTCTGTATACCGGCGGTGCGTACTACATTGATTTGACCAACATTAAGAATGCCATGAGGGATTATGGCTATTCAGTTCACACTGGAAATTCCAATAGGGGACTGTACCTCAACCTTCCTGGCTGGCAGCTTGCTGTTGATAATGACCTTACTGATGATGTGTATCAGGAGTATTCGTACACTTCTCTTTCTAGCGGCAACCTTGTCATCAATACTTCTGAAAATTCAACTGACGAGCTTGATCTTAATAACGGCGTCATCTCTCCTCTTTATACAGAGCTCAGGCAGGTAGTTACTGCACACGACAGCACTATTACCGCTAACCAGGATTCTTGGTCCATCCTTGATAACCTTGATGCAATGGTTGATCACAGTGCCGGTCAGGTTACCCCTGCTGCTGGTTCTGCTGACGCTCGCGTTAAGGTTGTTGATCAGAGTGGTGCAGTTGTACTTGATACAGCAACTATGGATGCAGCAACTGTTGCTCAGAAGGCAGAAGAGATTTCTAAGACTTCAGGTGCATACTCCGTTACGTATTACTATTACTTCAACGGTAATGCTGCAGCTGCAGGTAATGACTATGAGGCAGCAAAGACAGTTACCCTTACTGTTGAGTCTGATACTCCAACTCCAGCACCAACTCCAGCTCCAGAAGAGCCTTCTAACCCTGCTTCTCCTGTAAAAGAGAAAAAGACAAAGAAGAAGAAAGCACAGCTTCCAAATACGGGAGAAGAGCTTCTGGTAATGCCTCTTATGGTTATGGGTGGAGCTGCTTTGACAGCCGCAGGTCTTATGAAGCGTAAGCACTAAGACAGAGAGTTCTTCTCGTTACATGCATTTGTATTGGCAGGTATCTCTTTAGTACCTGCCAATATTTTTATGGAAAAATGGACAACTGTCCAAAAATGCTTAGTCAATTTTTATGTTTCAATATAGGTAATTCCTATATGGTTAGACAAAAAGTGCAGGTAAATAGATTTTGCTGTTATCGTCGCAATTTAATGTTTCATGTCTATTTCATCCTAGGTATATATAGGTAAATGCTGGTAATTGTTTTGTATAGTTATCTGACCCCAGCAGGGTTGTCTTATAAATCGTTTTAATAAGAAAGAAGGGTTAACATGCTGGAGAACTCACTAAGCCGTCGTAATTTTTTGAAGGCATCAGGTATGGTAGCGGCTGGTGGTGGCGCATCTATGATGCTGGCTGGCTGCAATCCTTCCTCCACTGATACTCCTCAAGCATCTGACAAGAAGAAGATTCTTCGCTACGGCTCCGCAAATTCTAAGCAGGGCCTTGATATGCAGCGTGCAAACAACTCCCAGTCCGCATGTGTTGCAGACTCTGTTTGCGAGTCTTTGCTCCGTTGGACTGAGGATAATGAGCTTGTCACATGTCTGCTTAAAGAGATTCCAACCTTTGAGTCTGACGGTCTTACTCTTAAGTGCGAGCTCAAAGAGGGCATTAAGTTCCACGACGGTACTACTTTGACCGCAAAGGATGTTAAGTACACCTTTGAGCGTATGTTTAAGCCAGAAACTAAGGCTCTCTCCACCAGCTTCTTTGACAAGATTAAGGGTGCTCCAGAGATGCTTGCCGGTAAGGCAACTGAGCTTGAGGGTCTGACTGTTCAGGATGATACTCACTTCACCTTTACGCTTTCTGAGCCTTACATTGTCTTTGTAAGCGTTCTTGGTATCTCCTATGCTTGCATTTTCCCAGAGAAGGCTTGTGAGGCTGCTGGCGCTAATTGGGGCACTGGTACTAACCTCATTGGTACTGGTAAGTACAAGATTAAGAGCAACGATGACACCACTGAGGTAGTTCTCGAGCGCTTTGATGACTACCATGATGGTAAGCCTGCACTGGATGAGATTCGTATTCACTACTACGATGACACCAACACTCAGCTGCTTGCATTCAAGAACAACGACATTGACTTCTGCGATCTTCCATCTTCTCTGTATCAGCAGTATTCAAGCGATGCTGACGTTAAGGACCTCATTACCGCATATCAGACCCTTGGTGTTAACTTCATCAACCTTAACCTCAAAGAGGGTCTGGGTCTGACTGATCCTAAGGTTCGTCAGGCACTTTCTCTGGCAATCAACCGTCAGGAGCTTGTTGATAACATTGCTTCTGGTAACGGTACCGTTGCAAGTGGTTGGCTCGCACCAGCAACCCCTGGTTACGACAAGAGCGCTCCTGCGTTTGAGTACGATCCAGAGAAGGCTAAGTCTCTGCTTGCTGAGGCTGGTGCATCTGACCTTAAGCTTTCTGCAAAGGTTAGAAAGTCTTACGAAAAACTGCTTGTTGCTGTTCAGGAGTACTGGAGCAAGGTTGGCGTTACCCTTGATGTCCAGGTAGAGGACAACGCAGTTTGGAATACTGACTGGGCTGCTGGTAACCTTCAGATTACTACCCTTGGTTGGTATCCACTGTTTGCTGATGGCGATCAGCACCTCTACACCTACTTCTACAGCACCAACGC
>JABZHE010000002.1:0-22732 GCA_015259025.1 Atopobium sp.
GCCAAGAGCTCCATAATCTTTGGAGAAAGCAGGTAACGACCAACAATAAACAGGTGAGAAGGTGCGTCTTCTGGACGGGGCTTCTCGACAAGACCTGTTACCTTCCAAATAGCGCCCTCGCCCTCAGAGTTATCTGAAGGAGAAGAGATGCACTCACCTGCGATAATACCGTAGCGATTCACCTGATCTGCAGGAACTGGAGCAACTGCAATGACGGATGCGCCATTGTGCTGCTTGGAAATCTCTGCCATGCGGATGCACATCTGACGGTCTGGAACAAAGTAATCGCCGAGAAGTACAAAGAATGGCTGGTCACCTACACCGTCTGCAGCACAAAGCACGGCATGGCCAAGGCCACGAGGATTGTCCTGATAGGTAAAGGAAACAGGAAGCGCAGAAGCTGCATGAACTTTATCGGCAAGGTCTTGCTTTCCACGAGAAGAAAGATCTGCCTCAAACTTCTGGTCTTCAGCAAAGTATGTTTCAATCTGTGGCTTCTCGCGAGAATTGATGATGATTACCTCATCGACCTCTTCTGGTTCAAGAGCCTCTTCTACTACGTACTGAATGACGGGCTTATCCAAAACAGGCAACAGCTCTTTAGGGGTTACCTTTGTTGCAGGTAGAAAACGCGTACCTAGACCTGCTGCTGGGATAATTGCCTTCATGTGTTTACCTTTCACCTATGAGCCCTGTTGGCTCTGCACACCTAACGTGCGCTTGTAAGAATGACGGTTTTGCCGCCGATAAACTCAAATGACAGGCGCTTTTATACGTACCTAGCTTGCATAAGCGCCAGGTTACGTTACTTGCTTGGAATCTCAATTCCACGCTTCTCAAGGAATTCAATGAGCTTAGCCAGCGTGTCTACAGAAAGTGAGTGCTCCATAAGGCAAGCCTCTGCGTCTGCGGTTTCTGTGTCTACACCCAAGTCCTCCTCAAGGAAGGTGCGAAGCGCACGGTGAGCACGCCATGTGGTACGGGCGTTTGCCTCGCCTTCTTTGGTCAGCGTGACGCGACCATAACGACTCTGCTCAACCATGTCCTGCTCTTTAAGCTGGGATAGAGCCTTGTTGACGCTTGCCTTGGAAACATCAAGGCTCTCGGCAATATCAACGGAGCGGACGCTCTTATCGTCATCTGGCTGCTCAAGTGCAATGCGATAAATTGCCTCGAGATAGTCCTCGCCGGCTTTTGTCAGTGTGTGCTCGTTTTGTACGTTATCGTTGGCCATAACTCTCCTCCGACGACTGCTTGACAGTCTTTTTCATGCAAAATCAGTTGCGCTACGCAACGAAAATATTTCTAACACTTGAATGATACCCAAAAACGGCGCTTAGTTTTACTGGCGAGAAGAGCTGTTTGAAGATTCTGAGGACTCTTCTGAGCTTTTCTCGGCAGCCTCAGCATTTGCCTCGGCATCTGTTTGTCCGTTTAAACTAGACGGATCGTCTCCTGCATCAATTACTTTCATCATCTTTGCAAGTGCATCTTCATCTGCAATGACATACGACTGACCGTCAATTTCTGTTCCCTCGGATGGTACGTATGCCGTATAAATATCCTTGTCAGTGTTCATGCCAATCATCTGAGTGCCCAAAGAAATAATATCTGAGACAGATAGATCGGTAATAACCATGCTTGCCGTTGAATTGACAGTATTTGCAATGGCTACAGGGTCTCCTGTATTCAGAATCTGAGCAATCATAGCCTTGATGAAGGTTCTCTGATGGCGCATGCGGGTGTAATCGCTGTCTGCAAAAGCGTAGCGAACACGAGTAAAGAAGAGTGCCTGAGCGCCGTTCAGTTTCTGCACACCAGGGTACAGCTCAACAACGTCGCTGAAGTTCTCTGTATCGCGCATGTACTGCTCAACGTTTACGGTTACGCCACCAAGAGCATCGGTAATGCCTGCGAGACCATCAAAGTTGACCTCTGCATAGTGGGCAATATGTACGCCGCACAATTCATTTACAGCTTGTACCATGCCATTTGCGCCGTCATAGTAGTGGACGGCGTTAATCTTCATGTAAGAACCCTTCCACAAGACACGGGTATCTCGTGGAATAGAAAGCATGGTCACACGCTTATGGATAGGGTCAACGCGCGCCAAAATAATGGAATCCGCACGATATTCAGTCTCGCCAGGTCGGCCGTCGGTTCCTAGAAGCAACATATAATAGGGGTCGCTTGGTGCAGAAGGCTCCTGAAGCGTCTGACGAAGCTCAGCAGTAATGACCTGCGAGTTATTGAGCTGCGCTTGAACGCTTGCATACCAGATACCTGCGCCCACCACAGCGGCAACAAAAATAGCAGCAAAGACGCCCAGAAGCGACCTGACTACCATCTGCTTTCTGAAGACACGCTTACGACGCTTGTGGTAGCCCTCTGCCTGCGTGCGACTAAAAGGAGAGCTGCTAACTGAAGCGTTCTGCGACGTATTGGTTGCAGCGCTTGGCGCAGTGCCTTGAGTACTTCCCGTAGCAGTATTTTGTGCAGTGTCAGCCGAAGTGCCCTGTGAAGCCCCGTTGTCGAGCAGTTTGGCATGCTTTGGTTTAGTTGACACAAACTATCCTTCGATAAAGTCGTCGTCTGGAATGGTAGTGCGCTGAGCATCTGCTCCCAGCGCGACGAGTTTCTCGACAAATCCCTCGTAACCGCGGTCAATGTGATGAATGGCAGAAACGATTGTTTCTCCCTCGGCCACAAGACCAGCCATAACAAGCGCGGCGCCACCACGAAGATCTGGTGACTTGACCTGCGCCCCCTCAAAGCCGGAGACGCCGCGAACAATAGCGTGATGGCCCTCGATGGTAATATCGGCTCCCATACGGGAAAGCTCGGATGCCAACATAAAGCGGTTCTCAAAGACGTTTTCCGTGATAATGCAGGTGCCCTTAGCCAGAGCAAGCAGCGTCATGGTCTGTGCCTGCATGTCTGTTGGGAAACCTGGGAATGGCAGCGTCTGGATATCGATAGCTTTAAGATCTTGCTGGCGAGAAGCCCTTGCCCACCTATCTCCGGTCTCGATGGTAATGCCCATCTGCTCGTACTTCTTAAGTACCAGGCCAAGGTGATTTGGCTCAAAGCCGTGAACGGTAATAGGCTCACCGGTAAGTGCGCCAATAGCAAGGAAGGTGCCAGCCTCGATGCGGTCGCCAACAACTTCATGCTCAACAGGATGCAGCTCAGTTACGCCATGAATCTCGATAACAGGAGATCCGGCACCCTGAATGTTGGCACCCATTTTGTTAAGCATATTAGCTAGGTCAACAATTTCTGGCTCACGAGCTGCGTTATCAATGACCGTTACGCCCTTAGCAAAGACTGATGCCATCATCAGGTTCTCTGTTGCGCCAACGGAAGCAAAGGCAAGAGAAACGGTCTCGCCGGTTATGCCGTGAGGAGCGCTTGCGTGAATATTGCCGTGCTCAACCTTAAATTCAACGCCCAAAGCCTCGAGGCCCAGGATGTGCATGTCAATTTTGCGAGCACCGATATTACAACCACCTGGCATTGCCACAACGGCCTTGCCAAAACGAGAAATAAGGGGACCCAAAACAGCAGTTGATGCACGCATCTGTGCGACAAGGCTGTAAGGAGTCTCCCAGCTTGTAATATCTGTGGTATCAATTTTGAGCTCGTGAAGACCAACGACTTCAATGCGAGCGCCTAACGTCTTGAGCACCTTGCCCATGACGTGAACGTCTGCAATATTAGGAACGTTAGTGAGTGTAGTAACACCAGGAGCCATGATGGTTGCAGCCATCAATTTAAGGGCAGAGTTTTTTGCACCCTCTACAGTGACCTCTCCTGTGACAGAACGGCCACCTACTACTTTTATGACGTCCATAAACCTCCGAAAACGACAGTGAGAGAATTTTACTCCTCAACCACTTGCTTCAGAAGTAGATTACACCAGTCTATCTTTTTTTCGTAGTAGGCACGACGATTATCGTCTTCTGGAAGAGAAAGCATCTGGTCAATAACGTCATCTCTTGTCTCGCGCACAACATCTGCATCAATGTCATCAACGCGACGGGCATGATCTGCCAAGATAATGACTCCTGTTGGATCGATTTCTGCGTATCCACCAGAAATCACTATCTTGGTCATAGATTCTTCTTCATTCTCTGGATGAGGCATGTGCAGTCTTACAACACCATCGCCAAGCGCAATGATTTCTGGTGCGTGGCCTGGCCACACACCATACTCTCCATCTGCTGAAGCAAGAATCAGACTTTCAACAGTTCCTTCGTAAAGGAGCTTATCTGGTCTGACAAACTGACAAGTCAACTCAGCCATGAGAAATCCTAGTTCTGTGAGCTATCCGAAGCGGACATCTTTGCAGCGCGCTCGCGAACATCTTCGATGGTGCCTGCAAAACGGAATGCCTGCTCAGGAAGGTCATCGCACTTACCGTCAATAATCTCTGCGAACGAGCGGACAGTCTCCTCAACGGTGCAGTACACGCCAGGGTTACCGGTGAACTTCTCGGCAACGTGGAATGACTGAGAGAGGAACTGCTGAATCTTACGGGCGCGAGCAACGGTGCGCTGCTGCTCCTCAGAAAGCTCGTCCATACCCAGAATTGCAATGATGTCCTGAAGGTCGGAGTACTCCTGCAGAGTCTCCTGAACTGCCATAGCAACGCGGTAGTGCTCTGAGCCAACAATGGATGGATCAAGAGCAGAACTGGAGCTGGCCAGAGGATCAACTGCTGGGTAAATACCAAGCTCGGTAATAGCACGAGAAAGAACGGTAGTTGCATCCAAGTGCGTAAAGGTTGTAGCAGGAGCAGGGTCAGTAAGGTCGTCTGCAGGGACGTAAACTGCCTGTACGGAAGTAATAGAGCCTTCCTTGGTGGAAGTAATACGCTCCTGAAGCTCGCCCATCTCTGTAGCCAGGGTTGGCTGGTAACCAACTGCGGAAGGCATACGGCCGAGAAGTGCGGAAACCTCAGAACCTGCCTGAGAGAAGCGGAAGATGTTGTCGATGAACAACAGAACATCCTGGCCCTGATCACGGAAGTACTCTGCAGTAGTAAGACCTGCAAGAGCAACACGCATACGAGCTCCTGGTGGCTCGTTCATCTGACCATAGACGAGGCAGGTCTTGTTAATAACGCCAGACTCAGTCATCTCGAGGAAGAGGTCGGTACCCTCACGAGTACGCTCTCCAACGCCGGTGAATACGGATGTACCACCGTGCTGCTGAGCCAGGTTGTTAATAAGCTCCTGAATCAGAACGGTCTTACCAACGCCAGCGCCACCAAAGAGGCCAGTCTTTCCGCCTCGAACATAAGGCTCGAGAAGATCGATTGCCTTGATGCCTGTCTCAAAAATCTCTGTCTCAGTAGTGAGCTCTTCAAAGAGAGGTGCTGGGTGGTGAATTGGATAATACTCAACGTCTTCAGGAATTTCTCCACCATCAACTGGCTGACCCATAACGTTCCAGACGCGGCCCAGCGTAGATTTGCCTACTGGCATCATCATTGGCTTGCCGGTGTCCTTAACGCGAAGGTTACGCTGAAGACCATCGGTTGACGACATAGCGACGGTACGAACAACACCACCGGGAAGCTGAGACTCAACCTCAAGAACGGTGCTGACGTGACCAACAGGCGTGTCATCCTCTACCGTCAGTGCGGTATAGATGCTTGGAACAGGTCCGTCGAACTTAACGTCGACAACTGGTCCAACTACGCGAACGATTACGCCATCGTCAACGTGCTGATTGCGCTTGTTGAGAATAGCTTCCTCAAAGGAAGAAGTCTCTACTTGCATATCTGACATTACATATCCTCCAATGCTGCAGCACCACCGATAATCTCATTGAGCTCAGTGGTAATTGCGCCCTGGCGTTCGCGATTGTACGTACGGCTAAGAGCGCCTAAGACGTTCTCAGCATTATCAGTTGCAGACTGCATTGCACGACGGCGTGCACCATGCTCGGCTGCAGCAGAATCAAGAAGTGCGTGGAAGATGACCGTCTTGATATAAGCGGGCATCAACGAATCAAGTACCTGAGAAGCAGATGGCGAGAATTGATATTCACTCTTGTTATACGTCTTCACCTGTGAGAGGGCTTCTTCGGTACGTGGTTTATTAGGAATCGTGAGTTTATCGCGCGAAATAGGAAGAAGTTGCTCTGTAACCTGCTCTTGGTCAACACGGTTCTTTGCATGCCAGTACTTGATTACCACACGATCAATCTTACCCTTGATATAGCCATCCATGATATAGGAGGCAATACGATCAGCCTGGTCTGCTGTAGGCTCAGAGGAAATGCCTACATAAGACATGGTGGGCTTGATATTTCTATACGTAAAGTACTCAGTTGGCTTGCGTCCGCAAGTAATTATCTCGGACGACACACCCTTAGCCTTAAGACGTGCCATCTCATGCTCAACCTCGCGTTGAGGCAGGATGTTAAATCCGCCTGCAAGTCCGCGGTCAGATGCGATGACTAAGAACAGCACGTTCTTCTCGACTTTGTGCGCTGCAAGAAGAGGCTGTTTCTTAGGATTAAAGCCAGCGCCTGCTACATTTGCAAGCATAAGGGTAATAGCTTCCTTATATGGCGAAGCAGCCTCGGCCCTATCAAGTGCCTTGCGGACACGCGCTGTCGAAATCATCGACATCGTGCGCGTAATCTGCATGGTGCTCCTGATGGAGCTCATACGCCTCGATATTTCGTGAAGGTTCGCCATTGATAATTACTCCTGCAATGAACCCTGGGTTACTGCGTCAAAAGAGCCTGGTGTGTCTGAATTAGCTTCTGCCTCATCCACAACCTTGTTTGGATGCTCTTCCAAGAACTTAGCCTTGAAGTGCTTAATGTGATCACTCAAGCGCTCTGCCTGCTCATCAGAAATCTTTCCGTTGCGCAGAGAGTTGCGGAGCTGTGGGTGATACTCACTCATGTACTGAGCAAGGCCATCACGGAAGAGAGCAACGTTCTCAAGATCAACGTCATCAATGAAGTTCTCTTTTGCAGCGTAAATTGCGCAAATCTGGTCTACTACGTCCAGAGCTGAATAACGTGGCTGCTTGAGAAGCTCCATCATATGAGCACCGTGGTTGAGCTGGTACTGCGTAGTTGCATCCAAGTCGGATCCGAACTGCGAGAATGCCTGCTTCTCACGATAACTTGCAAGGTCCAGACGAAGTGTACCTGCAACCTGCTTCATTGCCTTGACCTGAGCGTCGCCACCAACGCGGGATACAGAAATACCTACGTCGACTGCTGGGCGCTGGCCCTGGAAGAAGAGATTAGACTGCAGATAAATCTGGCCGTCTGTAATGGAAATGACGTTTGTAGGAATGTATGCAGAAACGTCGCCTTCCTGCGTCTCAATAATTGGAAGTGCGGTAAGAGAACCTGCTCCGTTTTCATCGGAGAGCTTACATGCACGCTCCAGCAAGCGTGAGTGCAGGTAGAAAATATCACCAGGATATGCCTCACGTCCTGGTGGACGATGAAGCGTCAGTGACATCTGACGGTATGCAACTGCCTGCTTAGAGAGGTCATCGTAAACAACAAGAACGTGTCCGCCTGGATGGTCTTTGTCAGCAGGCTTGCCGTCCTTATCGTTATACATAAAGAACTCACCAATAGCAGCGCCTGCCATAGGGGCAATGTACTGCATTGGAGCAGAATCGGCTGCGGTAGCTGCAACAATGACGGTCTTGTCAAGAACACCATGGCGGGAAAGAGACTCGCGGATGTTTGCAACTGTAGACGCCTTCTGACCGATGGCGACATAGATACAAACCATATCGGTGTTCTTCTGGTTTACGATTGCGTCAATTGCGATAGCGGTCTTACCGGTCTTACGGTCACCAATGATCAACTCACGCTGACCACGGCCGACAGGAACCATAGCGTCAATTGCCAGAAGTCCAGTCTGAACTGGCTCGCAAACAGGCTGACGCTGCATGATGCCAGGAGCCTTGAACTCAATAGGGCGACGATGTGTAGCGTGGATAGCGCCAAGTCCATCAATAGGCTGGCCCAGTGGGTTAACAACACGACCAAGCATGTCAAAACCAGCTGGAATATCCATGACGCGGCCGGTTGTACGGCACTCGTCGCCTTCCTTAATCTCAGAAACTTCGCCGAACAAAACAGCGCCGACTGAAGTTTCATCAAGGTTCTGAGCAAGACCGAATACGCTGTGGCCCGTAACGGAGCTAGTGAACTCCAGCAACTCGCCTGCCATAGCGCTGCGTAGACCAGCAACACGAGCAATACCGTCTGCTACCTCAATAACAGCAGATACCTCTTGCTGGGATACAGTTGAATTGACCTTAGAAAGGCGCTCTCTAAGCTGTGCCATGACGGCATCTGAGCTCAGCGTTCCTTCCTGTATAGTGGTCTTATCAGTCATTACAATTCACTTTCAACGTGATCTGAAGAGAGCCTACTCTTAATGTGAGTGAGCTGTGTCTTTACCGATGCATCATAACGATGATCACGTGCCTCAACAACAATGCCACCCAAAATCTTGGGATTAACACGCTCAATGAGATACACCTGAGTGTTGAAGTTCTTCTCGAGCTTCTCGGTGACCTTTGCACGTAACTCATCATCAAGAGGCATTGTAGTAGTTACCGTTACTGTAAGTGTCTTGTCTTCTTCTTCAAGAAGCTCCTGGAACGTAGCGGCAACATCATTGATAAGGTTGACATCCTCACTCGCCTGCATAGCACCAAGAGTCTCAAGAACTTCTGGAGAGAACTTCTTTGCGTGCTGCACCTGTACAAGGTCTGCAGTTGCACGACCCTCTGCGCGGCCAGCCTCCAGGAGTGCCCTGGTATAGCCCTCTACTTTTCTGTCTTGATCGTCTTTATTAGTGCTCATCTGGAGTACCTACTTCCGCAAGGTACTTTTCGGCAAGAGCACGCTGCTGCTCTACTGAAAGCTCGTTGCCAATAATCTTTCCGGCAATATCGACGGCAAGATCAACAACGGAATCAGAAAGCTCAGCCATGGCGTGACGACGCTCAGACTCTACAACGCCCTTACCCTTAGTAATAATCTCGACAGCTTCTGCCTTTGCCTGCTCGATAATACGAGCACGCTCTTCTTCGCCCTCACGCTTAGCAGCAGAAACAATCTCGTCTGCTTGCTGCTTAGCTGCGTCGATACCAGCTGCTGCGATTTCACGATCCTTGTTGGCTTCCTCGCGAGCCTTTGCTGCAGCGTCCAGATCGCCTTGGATCTTCTCTTGACGCTTGTCAAGCATACGTAGAACGGAAGGCCATACAAACTTTGCTACAACAGCAAAGATGATCAGAAACGCAATCAGAGCAGGAACAAACTCAGCGGGCTTTGGAAGAAGAATATCGGCACCACTTGCACCCTCTTCAGCAAGTGCGACTGAGGGAGCCATTGCCACAAGTAGAGCAGCAGTTGCGCCTACTGTGCTGGCTTTTTTAACTCCCTTACAAATCGTATTCATGCATTCCTCCAACGTAGCGTTTTCGCTGTTACAAACAGTAATTTACTTAACCATCAAGGTAACAACGAAGCCAATCAGGGTAAGTGCCTCGATGAATGCGCAGCCAAGAATAAAGACTGTGAAGAGACGACCCTGAACCTCTGGCTGACGAGCCATGTTGTTAGCGGCACTCGTTGCTACGACGCTAATACAAATTGCTGCTCCCATAACGCAAAGAGCATATCCGAAAATACCCACGATTCCTCCTTTTTCGCTCGCCCCTCTCAAGGCGACCAATATACATACCTATCATCAACTGAGCGTGGGCTCAGATGACTTCATCTTTTGTGCCGTTTGGCACCACAGTGTGGCAATGCCACCAACTAAGCGTTTTGCTTAGTGTTCAGACTCTACCAGCTGGATGTAGACAGTAGAGAGTAGGGTAAAAACGTATGCCTGAATGAAGGCAACAATAGTTTCTACCAAATAAATGATAATCAACAGCAGAACCCAGAAGATCGAAAAGCCTGCCTGAGCAGCTGTTGATGCGGAGAAGTTCTCAATAGCTGGCATAAAGTACATAGATGCAAGAATTGCAAATGTACCCATAACGATGTGACCTGCATACATGTTGCAGAACAGACGGACGGCCAGAGTAACCAGACGAAGGAATGTTGAGAAGACCTCAATAACCCAGATAACTGCTGCAATAACAGGGTTAACGCCCTTTGGTGCAAGGCTTAGGATGTAGCCAATAACACCCATCTTCTTTGCACCTACATACATAAAGTATCCAAGGGAGCAAAGGCCAAGAGCGGCAGTAACACCAATAGTACCGGTGCCTGGGTGTGCACCAGGAATAAGACCAATGATGTTGTTGATCAGGATGAACATAAACATAGTGATCAAGAATGGGAAGTGAGTGCGCCAAGTTTCTCCAAGAGAAGCCTTGCAGACGTCATCTCTAATGTACTCAATCAGGTACTCAACGCCATTAACGAAGCGTCCCTGAGGGACGATGCTCTCTGCCTGCTTCTTCTTAAACTTAAAGCAGACAATCAGGAAAATCACAGCAGCGATCAAGAAATAGAAAATGTAGTTAGTGAAACCAAAGGTGGTGTTACCAACCAATGCGTGTGGCAAAAAACTTTCGAGCAGCTCGGCCATCTCTGCTGGCAACTGCGCAAGAACATCCACTCTGTCTCAACCTCCCCATACAATCTGCAACCATTTCAGATTGCCCGTCACTGCTCAGCATACTTGAAACGCAACGTAAGATGCCAAGAATATGCCACTTGGAGTATATTATCTACCACTCGGCGTGCATATTTGCGACGAACGGCGATACTAGCACTAAATGAATGCATAGTCACGATTACAAAATCAAATAATTGACTTATGCTCAAACTCTCACATTACTGACACATCTCGTGTTAGCTGCCGTTATTGATTCATTCAACTATAACACTTATAAGCTGCTGTTATGTTGCGTTTTTCTCGATAGATATAGTTATGTCCAGATAAAAATAGTTGTATCAATATCCCCTGTTATTTGCAAAGTTTTTGATATGTGCCAACTGTTATTTCTTCTCGTAAAGTGATGATTTGAAAAGAAAAATGATCCAGTACACACGTTATGTGAGTGCTGGATCATGTACTAACATACGTATTCACAACTATATTAAATTGCGAGAAGGGCGATGAGTTCCTTACTTGGTACCGTAAATACGGTCACCTGCGTCGCCAAGGCCTGGAAGAATGTAAGCATTTGGGCTCAGCTGACGATCAACGGTGCAGGTGTAGAGGCGTACCTCTGGGTCAAAGTCCAGAGTTGCCTTGACGCCCTCAGGGCAAGAAACAATGGTCAGGCAACGAATGTCCTTGACACCTGCTTCACGCAGGAACTGAATAGCAGCAGTGAGAGAGCCGCCAGTTGCCAGCATTGGATCAACAACCAGGCAGGTGCGGTTCTCGATGTCTGCAGGGAACTTGCAGTAATACTGGTGAGGAAGATGGGTCTCTGGATCGCGATACATACCAACATGACCGACGCGAGCAGAGGGAACCAGCTCAAGAATGCCGTCAACCATACCAAGGCCAGCGCGAAGAATTGGAATAATAGCAACCTTCTTACCAGCAATGCGCTTAGCAGTCATAGTCTCAAGAGGAGTCTCTACCTCGACATCCTCAAGTGGGAAGTCACGCATTGCCTCGTAGCTCTCAAGAATTGCAAGCTCGTTGACAAGCTCGCGGAACTGCTTAGTGGTGGTTGTCTTGTCACGGAGAATGTGAAGCTTGTGCTGAACTAGTGGGTGGTCAACAACCGTAAGTCTGGACTCATCGTAATCTGCCATAATGCTCCCTCCAAGAGCTTGACCTGCGCTTTATTTGAATGCGAGCAACTTTACTAGCCTCTACATTCCCTGCAGGTTTGCGTATGTATTACTTATGCGGCACTGTTTATGTGCCGCTTACTTACTCAGCGTCAACACCCTTAAAGTTAGGATCATCTTCACGCATGATCTTCTCGACACGTCCCGTATGACGGCCGCCTGCAAACTCGGTGCTTAGGAAGGTATCCACAATAGCCTCGTTAACAGCAAGATCAGTGAATCGACCAGAAAGGCCAATGACGTTTGCGTTGTTGTGCTCGCGAGCAAGCTCTGCAAACTGAACGGTCTGAACAGGAGTAGCGCGAATACCAGGGACTTTATCAGCAGTCATAGCAATGCCAATACCAGTTCCGCAAATCAGAACGCCGCGATCTGCTTTACCTGCGGCAACTGCACGAGCAACCTTATCTGCAAAATCAGGGTAATCAACACGGTCGTCATTTGCTGGGCCAAAGTCCAAAACCTCATGACCAAGCGACTTAATGTGCTCAACGATAGGATCTTTTTGGATAAAGCCAGCGTGATCGGAACCAACTGCAATACGCATACGTATCCTCCTCAGAAAATTCACTCCTATAGAGAGTACCGCATGCAGGCAAAAGCTGCAGCCAAAACACATAAAAGGGATAGGATTTTTTATCTATTTTGCAAATCCCGCGGTGGCGAGAATATCCTCGGTTGTGATAGCGCCTTCGCGCAAAATGCGCGGCTCATCACCTGTGCAGTCGACAATGGTAGACGCAATAGCAAGAGGCGCCGGACCTCCATCAAGCGTCAAGTCTGCCTGCTCAATAAGGCCCGCTTCAAGGCCACATCCATCAACTGCAGAAGGAGCTCCGTGCGTGTTGGCGCTGGTAGTAGCCAAAGGGCATCCAAGCTGCTGTGCAATCTGACACACCAGAGGTGAGTTGGGCATACGGAGTGCAATGGTTCTGTTGTCTGGCAAAACGTACTCATCAGGAACGTTCTCTGATGCGGTAACCACCAGCGTAAGAGCTCCTGGCCAATATGCTTCTACCAGCTTATTTGCCCAGCTGTGCGTAATGTGAGCGTACTTCTGCAAATCAGATTTACTGCCCACAAGCCATGGAAGCGTCTGCGTTGAGGGACGCTGTTTAATCTCAAAAATACGCTTATGACCAGGGTTTTGAGGAGTTGCAGCTGCGCCAATGCCATAGACAGAATCGGTAGGCATGATAAGCACGCCGCCACGACGCGCCACCTCAACTGCTAAAGAAACTACAGATGTATCCGGATTCATCTGATCAACTTTGATGTATTCGCCCATAAAAACCCTCGACTCATTGTTGTGTGCTACGCGGCGTTGTGTGCTGCGCGGTGTTATGCGTTACACAGATTTTCTCGCCAGGCGGCTGAAGTGCTACTTTGCTAAACGTGCCACAAGAATGCGCGGCCTGTGCGTCAGATCCTCTTTGACCTCAACGGACTCCCACACACCCTGCTCCTCGGCAAGGTGCGCCGCCTTGTCCAGGTGTCCCTCGTAGAGCTCAACGCAGAACATACCACCAGGTAGAAGCATATGCGGAGCAGCCTCGAGCAATCGCCTATAGACGTCCAGACCGTCCTCTCCCCCGTCAAGCGCCAGCTCAGGCTCAAAACCCTTGACCTCAGTAGGTACCTCCTGCTCAAGCACACGTGTGGGAATGTAAGGCGGATTAGACACCAATACCGAGAAGGACTGTGCAAGCTCTGCAGACACACCTTCTACCAGGTCACACTCAATGAGCTCCACACGCTCCTGGAGGTCCAAGGCGTCTCTGTTGCGAGTTGCCAGCGCAATCGCCTGAGGAGAAAGATCTGTGGCGTAGACGCGTGTCTGTGGACGCTCAGTGGCAATGGAGAGCGATATGCAGCCCGTTCCTACGCCAACCTCAAGCACGCGCACTTCCCCGTCAGCGTTTTGAGTTGCCGCGTCAACGCCTGCTAGCGCAACGTCTACCAGCACCTCTGTCTCTGGTCGTGGGATAAGCACGCCTGGCTCGCAGGTAAGAACCAGGTGCCTAAAGGGCATCTCGCCCGTCACGTACTGAAGCGGCTCGCCCTCGGCGCGGCGCTTAATTGCCTCGCGCATGCGAGTGCGCTCATCCGCAGAAAGTGGCTTATCAAAGTTGGTATAGAGCTGAACTCGAGAAAGGCCTGTCACCGCGGACAGGAGCCATTCTGCAGAAAGACGTGGATGCTCATCGCCCTTCTTTTCCAGGTGCTGAGTAGTCCACGTCAAAATTTTTTGGATTGTCCAAACTTCATCTGTCATGAAGTTTGCACCTTACAAAGCCTGAGCGAGTTTCTCGGCACGCTCTGCTGCAGCAAGAGCCTCAATAACAGATGGCAGCGTATCGCCCAGAAGAACGCCATTGTAGGTGCCGTTGAAGCCGACGCGGTGGTCAGTTACGCGGTCCTGTGGCTGGTTATATGTACGAATCTTCTCGGAACGTGCGCCATGGCCAATCTGGGAAAGACGCTCTGCACCCTGCTCAGCTTGCTGACGCTCCAGCTCCATCTCGTAAAGACGGGCACGGAGCATCTGCATACAAACCTCGCGGTTCTGAATCTGAGAACGCTGATCCTGAGACTGAACAACGGTATTTGTTGGCAGGTGAGTAATACGAACTGCAGAATACGTGGTGTTAACGCACTGACCACCAGGACCGGATGCGCAGTAGGTATCAATGCGCAGGTCTTCCTGGTTGATCTGAATATCAATCTCGTCAGCCTCTGGGAGAACTGCAACAGTTGCGGTAGAGGTCTGAATACGGCCCTGAGACTCAGTCTTAGGAACGCGCTGAACACGGTGAACACCGGATTCATACTTCATAACTGAATAGACCTTATCGCCTGTGACCTTGAACTCAATAGTCTTAAAGCCGCCTGCCTCAGAAGGTGAGCTGGACAGAATCTCTGTCTTCCAACCACGAGCCTCGGCAAAGCGCTCATACATCTTGAAGAGGTCACCTGCAAAGATTGCCGCCTCATCGCCGCCAACACCAGCGCGAATCTCAACGATAGTGTCCTTCTCGTCATTTGGATCGCCTGGGATCAGCATGACCTTGATCTCATCCTCAAGCTGAGGAAGCATCTCTTCATTAGCAGCAATATCTTCCTGCAGCATCTCTTTTTCTTCTGGATCAGAAGTGGCGTTGAGAAGCTCTTTTGCAGCCTCAATGTCATCGAGGGCAGTGATGTACTTATTGGCGTGAGCAACCAAGTCCGCCTGATTAGAGTGCTCTTTTGCTACGCGAGCATACTCTTTTGGATCAGAGACAACGGCTGGGTCTGCAAGCTTTTGCTCAAGCTCAGCATAGGCCTCAACGATTTTTTCTAGCTTGTCACGCATTCCTGCTCCTAAGATAAGTGCCTCGTGCGCGCTTGGCTTATGAGCCTGTGGCCAAACTGTAGCGCAAGCTGCTTGCGAGGTGAGATTTCAACTAAAGAAGTGTACCACCACTAGGCAGTTTTTAAACCGATACCTCGCTATCTGCACAGGATGAGGGTACACAAGTTACATAATTGTGAGAAAATTACAGCAGGTTCATACGGTAATGAGGCGCTATGACTTCTAAGAACAAAACTTCACAACCAGATAACATGCCTGCTACAGAGGATGCCTCTTCTGATCAGAAGACCCTTGATGCCCAGGCTGCTGAGGCAGTTGACACCGCTGGCGAGAAGACCGACGAGCTTGAAGAGGTCACCGACCCTATTGCTGCCGATATGGCCGCTGCTGATGAAGACTACATCATGGAAATTGTCAGCCCTATCTTTCCTGGTCTAGGCGAAGACGATGAAGAGAGTGAGGCTACTCCTGCTTCAGATGAAAGCTCTCCTGAAAACGACGCAGATAGCACAACTGACCTGGAGAAAATCGTAAACGATGCAGCTCTGACGCAGGACCTTTCTGCTGTAGAAGCTCGCCTCAAAGAGCTTGAAGAGAGCACTCACGAACATTCGGAGACTGAAGCTACTGAAGCTTCTGTCAAAAATGCTGCTGACGCGAGTAGTGAAACCTCTGACGATGATGCAACCTCTATAAAAGATGTTGCTGATACGTTCTCAAGCTATCTTCGTAGTAGGCGTCGTGCACTTTTTAGGTTTGTACGCCGCTACAGCCTGCTTTCTGGCATTCTTGCGCTCTTAAGTCTTGCTCTTTTATCTGCGGTTATCGTCTTCTTTATTCGCGTGAGCAACGTTCCTTCAACAGATACTGTTATCGCTGACGCTCGTACACGAGCCGAAGCTCCAGCTTGGACTCCTGGTGAGTATGACGCTGATGAATCCTTACTGCTGACCGGCATTGAGGTTGTTTCTCGCACCAGAAGTACCACGGCAATCTCCAGCGATGCCGCTCAGTTTGGCGCCACCGGCTACGCCAACTCTGTCGTACGCCTTACCTACACGGGTAACGCAATTGCTGCCACAAAGATTTCCAAGTTAGGATACGCAAATACCCAGGGCTGGAACGCTATTGGTGATGAAGAGACCCAATCTGTTTCCTACCAGGCAACTTCAGGTGTTTCCACAACAAAAGTCCTTGATGCCATCGGTGATGTACTGGCTAAGCTTGATGAAAAAAATCCAAACGAAGCTATTTCTTATAGCTCGCAGTTCTCTGGTGCAACCTTCACTGTTCTTGATGCGGGTTTTGATCGTGAACAGCAGACTTGCTGGGTAAGAATGTCAGGTGTTTCACCGACCTTCTATGGCTCGCTCACCTGCGATATTACGGCTTCATTTACGTTTGATGCCTCTACGGGCACCTGGTCGCTCGACACAGTCAGCCCCTCGGCAGGACTTAAGTACGACTACAGCGGACTGGTGGGAACGTGGAAGGGCACCTTTGTGAGCTGTGAAGCCAGCAGCGGCAGTCCTTGTTATGCTGGCAGAACTAATCCTTTAACGTTAACCGTAACGTCTGCAGGTTTTTCTCGTGATCAGCTGGTACTTACGGGTACTGCAGAGGGTGTTGTCCACAACCATGGAGCGCTTAACACCTCGTACCGTTGGTATCCAGGTGACACCGAGTTCAAGAACGCATCTGTCTCTCTGACTACTTCTGGAACCATCGGAGATCAAATTCAGGTTTCTGGAGTGGTAGATTTAACCAATGCAAGTCTGGATGCTCATTCTGCTTCTAGCACGTCCCTCAGCACAGCTCAAAAACCACAGTTGAAAGTCACTTTTGATATTGCTGATAACAGCGTGGTAGCTCAGCTTATTTCCACCCACACGGAAAACGGCCAGACCGTCACCTTTACTGATACCTACCAGCTCTCCAAAGAGTAAAAATAATCCCGTCAGGCCGAGTCGTTCCTGACGGGATTTCTATCATCAAATTACGAGAAGCACAGAGGCTTGTTATTGCACCTTATCTTCTTCCTTATCTGTGGCTTCTTCGTTGTTCTTCTCGCCCTTATGCATGCGTCCACGAACAATTCCCACAATTGTAGGGATGATCGAGACCGCAACAATTCCTACAATCAGCAGCTCAAAGTGCTCTTGAACTACAGGGATGCCGCCAAAGAAATAGCCGAGCAGCACAAACATCGTGGACCAGGTAAGACCGCCCAGAATGTTATAGATGCCAAAGTTGCGCCAGTGCATACCGCCCATACCCGCAATAAAAGGAACGAACGTGCGGATAAAGGGGAAGAAGCGCCCTAAGAAAATTGCAAGATGACCATGCTTGTCCAAAAACTTCTGAGTCTTCTCAAGATGCTCTGGGGTAAGCGCTTTGACCTTTCCAGAAGCAATAATTTTTTGACCAAAAAAGTGGCCAATCATAAAGTTCATCTGATCGCCCAGAATTGCGGCAGCCCACGTAATAACAAGCAGCAAAACAATATTAAAGCCACCGTTATGGGCAAAAAATCCTGCTGCAAAAAGCAGAGAATCACCTGGTAAAAATGGGAAAAAGACTACGCCGGTCTCAATAAAAACAATCAGAAAAACAAAACCGTACGCAGCAAGAGGGCCTGTGGCAATCATTGAAGCAATAAATGCGCGAGGATCTCTAAGCAGCTCAATGATGTAGTTTACAAAACCCATCGAAGTCCAATCGTCGTGACAAATGTCGCGGCAAACACAAAACGCCTAAGAAAAGCGCATTGAGTGGGAACGGATGCCCGCGAGTGACCCCTTATGGCTGCTGTCTCCCGACCCTGACCAGGTTCGAGGTGTCACGTCATCCGCACCCGCTCAATGCGCTGTAGATACTCTACCCTATTAGAGAAATCTTTGCACAGATCGTATCGCTTCTATGCATTTTTTGACGAATTTTTTTCAATTGCTTTGATGATCTTCTCGACGTTCTTTTTTCCTCTTGAGATACCTACATGCAAAATTCCAGCTATAGGAACAGATATGACGAGAAGAACTATGCCGCCCACGAGCACAGCCATTGCCATAGAACTTGTAGAGAGACTCCCGTACACGCTGAGATATATAAGCCATGCTCCAATTGCGATGCCAGAATAAGCAGCTCTTCTATAAACGCTTAGTGTTCCAAGGGCTTTTGTCTGCATACGAGCCTCGACAACCAAAGGGTTATCCTCGTGTGAATGAGAAGCTGCTCCTACATAGTTTTTCTTGCTCATAAAAACTCTCAATCAAAAGTGGCATCGCCGTATGACGATGCCACTTTATTACGTTTGTCTTTTCTGCGCCAGACAGGATTTTGCGCAAAAAATTAGTAAGACAGACCTGGGTTGAAGACGCCAATAACAACGCCAACAAGTGCTACAACAACAAGAATAAGCATAACAACTGTTGGGCTGAGCTTCTTCTTAGTCATCAACCACCAGCAAAGGTATACAAACAGAAGGTTCAATACCTTAGGGAAGATGCCATTAAGTGTTGTCTGAATGTCAACACCAGCAATATTCAGAGAAGTTGTGACGTTAATCCATGTAGCAGCAACAGAGCCAATGACCATAGTACCAATCATAACAATGGAGCTACGGAGAGCCTCGGACTCAGGACCAACAAGTGCCTCAACAGCAGAAGAGCCCAGGCTATAGCCCTGGTCGTAAGCAAACTTCATGCCGAAGTACATAATGAGGTTCCAGACCACAACATAGAACAGTGGGCCAAGAACGGAGCCGCCCTTAGAAAGGCCAAGTGCAATTCCAAGAAGAATTGGAATAAAGGTACCAACGATAATGGAGTCACCAAGACCAGCAAGAGGGCCCATAAGACCAGCACGAAGACCGTTGATGGTCTCGTCGTCGATTGCCTCGCCGTTTGCGCGAGCCTCTTCAAGAGAAGCGGTCAAGCCAACAACCATAGAACCAATCTGTGGCTCGGTATTAAAGAAGGTTGTATAGGTAGAAAGTGCCTCAACCTTTTGGTCATCAGTATCGTAAAGCTCGTCAACGATTGGAAGCATGGATGCAAGGTAACCAAATGTCTGCATGTGCTCCTGAGAGAAGCAGGTAAGATTGCCGTAAATCCAGCTCAAGAAAGACTTATTGCGTGCTTTCTGAGAAATGGTTTTCTTTTCAGCCATGATTAAATATCCTCCTCTTCTTCATCGTCTGCGCTTACATTGCCTGATGCTGCAGCAGCCAAACGAACATTCTTTGCCTGCTGAAGCTGATAGTTAAGAACAGCAAAGAAGACTGCTACGACTGCAGAGACAATGAGGTTCAGGCCAAGTGCGCCAGCAAGGATAAAGCCAAAGGCAAAAGTTACCCAATCAAGAGGCTTGGTAATAACCTGCTTGCACAAAATTGCAACACCAACGGTAGGAAGAAGGGTACCAACGGTGAAAAGGGTCATCATTGGGATACCGTTCATAGGGAGGTATTCCTTCATGATGCCAACCATGCTCTCGCCAGCCATGCAAATGAAGAATGTTGGAATGAACGAGAAAATAATGTGAGAAACCCAAGGGAATACAAAGTCAACCATTGGAATGGTCTTCTTAATACGACCCCACTCTTTGCTCTCCATTGCGCGCCAACCAATACCCTGCCATACAAGGTTCATGGTAGCAGTGCCGTAGAACAGAACAGTACCAAGAGTACCAACAGCTGCACCAATAGCAGCTGCCTGAGATGCAGCCTCAACAGAGCTTGGATCAAGACCATAAGCCTTGATTGCAAGAATTGCTAGAGGAATACCAATGTAGGAAACTGCACGAACGTCAGCGGAAACAGTTCCACCAGGTGTTACGAGTGCAATGTAGACCAACTGGATTGCTGCACCAACAATAATGCCAGTCTGGACGTCGCCAAGAATGACACCAACGACAAGACCTGCAACAAGTGGACGACCGAGGGTATAGTTACCTACGGTAGTACCAGCCATGCCAGGTAGTGACGCAAGGCATGCAAACAAACCCAAAAGGGCAGCTTGAAACGCATTAATTGCCATAAAAATCGCCTTCCGAATACTACTTTACGTCAAACTTCTCGCGGAATTTAGGCCACTCACCAATTGCCTTTTCTTTAAGAAGAGCAAATTGAACGGTATAACCAGCTTTGGTTATATCTTCAAATGCCTGTCCCTCTTCTTGAGTAAAGGACTGGTTGTTGCCCAGCTTTACCGCACCAGGACGATCATTACCAGGACCGATAATGACCGTGTTAATTCCTGGCTTAAAACCAAAGTCAACAAGAATTTTCTTCATGTCAACTGGGTTTTTAGTAATAAGAAAATAACGAGAATCGCTGTCTAGAACCTTCTGAGCGCTCTCTTTGAAGTGATCAAATGTCCAAACAAATACTTTCTTGTCAGGTGCTGCTGACTTGTAGGCAGACTTGAGGACAGGATTTGATGCAGCCGCATCATTAACTGCAATGATTCCGTCACAAGGAACCTCAAGGGCCCAACGAGTGACTGTCTGACCGTGAATCATGCGGTCATCAACACGAACAAATGAAATCATGTTTTCTCCTAACATATTTCTTACACAAGCAGCTACGCGTACTTGCAGTAATTACTAAAGGTCTTCCTCGTCATCGTCTTCAAGAGCTAGGACGATCTGATTAACGCCATTTTTTCCTTCATTCAGGACTGATGACACAAGAGCTTCACCACTTAGGCCATCATCGATTGCCATCAAAGCACCAATTGCCATGGGAAGATTGGCACCACTAAAAGCCACGGTATGAGAAAGCAGGCCTTTTTTGGCGAGAAGATCAAGTGCATTAGTAAGTGGAGAACCACCGATAATGTCACCAAGAACGACAACCTCGTCGTCAGCAGTAAGTGGCTCAAGAATTTTTGACAAATTCTCTCTATATTCAACTGCTCCCACGCCATCTTCCATGCTGTAACTCAAGATGTTTTCTCTGGGTCCCATCAGCATGTCCATTACGCTATGCAGACCTGGTGCAAACGTTCCATGACTTACGAGCAAAAGGTACTTCATTACTGCTCCATTCCAGACATCACCACTGTGGCTGTACTTCGCCTGTATTAACAGCCGTACTACGCCAATACAAAATTTCCAACCTGTTATGTAAATTGTTATGCATCAAAACTTACATTCCAAGCCACGTGTCACTTGCCTAGCCGTTATAACACAAAGGTATACATGCGCTATTGGCATTCGCAAATTTTTAATATTCTTGATGTATTATTTTTTAAATTTTATTCAAATTGTTTGATTAATCAGCTGAATAAGTGTTCTACCAACTAAACTATATATGCATATATTCTTCGCATATATGAATATATAAATAGGAGTATTACAAATATTATATAAAGAAATGTCCGTCCAACGCTCCTCAAAATACATTTCTAAAAAATAAAAAAGAAGGCCATACAAGATGACCTTCTTAACATGAGATAAAAAATAATTTTATGTTACGTAACGTGTTATGTTCTGTTTCTGCGGTAGAAATCAACAAGAGACTGGGTGGAAGCGTCTTGTTTTGCTAGCTCTTCGTCGTTATGAATTGCAGGGAAAATCTGTTTTGCAAGCTGCTTACCAAGCTCAACACCCCACTGATCAAAGGAATCAATGCCCCACACAACACCTTCAACAAAGGTAATGTGCTCGTAGAGTGCAATAAGCGTACCGATAGCACGAGGATTAAGCTCTTTACCAAAGATAGAAGTAGTTGGCCTATTTCCTTCAAAGACGCGTGCAGAAACCATCCACTCTGGCGTTCCCTCAGCACGGACCTCATCAGCGGTCTTACCAAATGCAAGCGCTTTGGTCTGCGCAAAGAAATTGGAGAGGAAGAGTTCATGGACGTCTAGGTCTGCATCTTTTGTAGCAAAGGCAGTATTTACAAACGCAATAAAATCAGCAGGAATGATCTGGGTTCCCTGATGGATAAGCTGGTAGAACGCATGTTGACCATTAGTTCCAGCCTCTCCCCAGAAGATCTCGCCTGTCTTTGAAGTAACCGCCGTACCATCCCAACGAGTAGACTTGCCGTTGGATTCCATGGTGAGCTGCTGGAGATATGCAGGGAATCTATGCAAGTACTGGCTATATGGAAGTACCGCATGAGATGCTGCGCCAAAGAAATTAACGTACCAAACGTTTAAAAGACCCATGAGAGCAACAACATTTTGTCTCAATGGAGTGTTCTTGAAGTATTCATCAACTGCATTAAAGCCACTGAGGAATTCTGCAAAGTGCTGTGGACCAAAAACAATAGCCAGCACAAGACCAACTGCAGAATCAACCGAATAACGGCCGCCAACCCAGTTCCAGAAACCAAAGGCATTCTCTGGGTCAATGCCAAAGTCTTCTACCAGATCAAGTGCAGTAGAGACAGCAACAAAATGCTTACGAATAGCCTCTGCATTCTGAGAATCAGAGCCATCAATAATGCCCTGTTCAGCAAGCTTCTCTAAAAGCCACGCACGAGCACAACGTGCATTGGTAAGTGTTTCAAGTGTGGTAAAGGTTTTGGAA
>JABZHE010000030.1:0-8143 GCA_015259025.1 Atopobium sp.
CTTCTCGGCAGCGCTGCTGACCTGCCACTTGCGGTCACCAAAGAGACAACAGAGACTGCTCAGGCGTCTCAAGAGCAGGCGCAGCAAAGGCGCCAAGAGCTGGAGAACCTGTCTTCTGAGGAGCTCACGCAGACCCTGGTTACTTCCATGATTGGTTCAAGAGAGCTTTTGTCTCTACAGAAGAAAACGCTAGAAGTTCTTTCTCAATGAACATCTTGCCTCTCTGTCATGGCAACAGGCAGAGGTAAATCGCTTATTTTCCAGGTTCACGCAGCTCGTGTTGCGCTTCTGCAACACAAGATAAGCGTGTTTGTCTACCCGTTGCGCGCCCTTATCAACGACCAGGTCCAAAGCATAAAAAACACCTTTGAGCCTCTAGGAATTTCTGTCGAAGTACTCAACGGAGAAACAGACCTTTCCAGCCGAGAAGACCTGTTTGCTCGCATGAGAAACAATGAGCTTGATATTGTGCTGACTACTCCAGAGTTCTTCTCGCTCCACGCTGATCAGTTTGCCAAGGCGCAAAACATCTCATTTGTAGTGTTTGACGAGGCACATCATGTGGGCATGAATGCTTCTGAAGGCAGACTTGCGTATGCACACATGCCGCAGGTACTAAAGATGCTTGGGAGTCCGCAGATACTTGCCACAACAGCTACGGCTACCACGCAGGCAGCTCAGAATATTTGCCAGCTTCTCTCTATTGAAGCAGAGTATGTATACAAAGACAAAACGGCTCGTTCTAACCTTGAACTCAAGGACCTTCGTGGTGCTAAAGATAGGGAATGTGCGCTGCTTTCTCTTGTGTCAGACGGCACAAAAACGGTTGTCTACGTCAATTCAAGGGAGCAAGCGCAGGCTTTGACGCGTATGCTACGCCATCGTATTCCAGAACTTGGTCACAAGATTGCGTTCTATCATGCGGGCCTAACGCCTCAGATACGCAAGAACGTTGAGCGCGCTTTTAGGCGTGGAGACGTTTGTTGCATCATTGCTACCAGTGCATTTGGCGAAGGTGTCAATATCTCTGATATTCGCCAGGTTATTCTGTATCACCTGCCGTTTGGTCGCGTTGCCTTCAATCAGATGAGCGGACGCGCAGGTAGAGACGGTAAGCCTTCTGTAATTCAGATGCTATTTGATGCGCATGATATGCGCGTTAACGAGCGCATTCTTTCTTCTCATGCACCACGGCGAGAAGCCCTGGTGGCTGTCTACCGTGCCCTTACCGCACTGCAGCCAAAGCTTGGCGCACCTGCAGACGGGTCAACGCTCACCGATGAAGATATTGCGCAGATGGCGCTTGAAATTGACCCACGATCTAAGGCTGACGAGCAAACCGTTCGTGTTGCACTTGACGTTTTTGCTGAGCTGGGGTTTATTAGCATTGAGGGATTTGATCAAACGCGAACAATTTCCGTCAATAGTCAAGCTTCGCACATGGACTTGCTGGAGTCTGCGCGCTACGCTGAGGGGCTTAAAGCGCACGCTGAGTTTGAATCATTTGCTCAGTGGGTACTTTCTGCTTCACCAGAAGAGCTGGCAGATGCTATAACAAAACCCATCGTTCCAGAGATTGGTTCAACGTTTGATGGGGGAAGGGAGTCCTCTGATGAGTGACGAGAGGACCACAAAAGAGGCCAAGGCGCCAGGCGCAGACAATTACCGCCTGCTCGAGGGGGCCGTAAGAACGTATCTGCCTGAGGAGGCTCAGGCAAAGATTGCCGCTGCATATGCCTTTGCTGCTGACTACCACAAAGACCAGCGCCGTCGTTCCGGCGAGCCCTATATCAACCATCCAGTTGAAGTAGCACTTATTCTTGCGCACGATCTTCACATGGATGAAGACACCATCTGCGCTGCCCTCATGCACGATACCGTAGAAGATACGTCTGCCTCGCTAGATGAAATTTCTTCTCGCTTTGGTGAGTCAGTGGCTGAGCTTGTTGACGGCGTCACAAAACTTACGTCCATCGAAGTCAGTTCAATGGACGAGAAACAAGCGCTTAACCTGCGCAAAATGTTCCTTGCCATGTCAAAGGACATCCGCGTTGTTATCATCAAGCTTGCCGACCGTCTTCATAACATGCGTACGCTGGCAGCACTTCCACCGGATCGTCGTCTGTTTAAGGCGCGAGAAACCATGGACGTGTATGCACCACTTGCTGACCGCTTGGGTATCTCTTCGGTTAAGTGGGAGCTTGAGGACTTGTCTTTCTTCTGGCTAGAGCCAGAGGAGTACCAGCGTGTTGCTCGCATGGTTTCTGACTCTCGTGCGCAAAGAGAGAATGACCTTAACAACGCTAAGAAGACTTTGACTGACGAGCTCAACGCCGCAGGAATTACTGACTTCCAGATTACGGGTCGTCCTAAGCACCTGTGGTCCATCTACCAAAAGATGGTCCGTAAGGGCAGAGAGTTCTCCAACATCTACGATCTTATCGCCTTGCGCGTCATTACAAACTCTGTAGGAGATTGCTACTCTGCACTTGGCGCTATTCATGCACTGTGGCACCCAATGCCTGGTCGTTTTAAGGACTACATTGCAACGCCAAAGGCCAACCTTTACCAGTCGTTGCATACAACGGTTATTGGACCAGACGGTCGTCCTATTGAGATTCAGATTAGAACCGCCGAGATGCATGAGGCATCTGAGTACGGTATTGCTGCCCACTGGCTTTATAAGGAGCAGGGCAATTCAAAGGGCAAGATGTCCTCTGAAGACAAGCTTATTGACTCGACTATTAACTGGATTCGCCGCAGTCTTGACTGGGCTGTTGAAGACGATATTGATGATCCTCACGAGTTCTTGGATAACCTGCGCGTAGACCTCTTTGAGCATGAGATTTTTGTCTTCACGCCAAAGGGCGAGGTCATGAGCTTGCGCGTCAATTCAACACCTCTGGACTTTGCTTACGCTGTCCACACTGAGGTTGGTAATCACTGTGTTGGCGCGCGCGTTAATGGCTCCGTAGTTCCACTGACGCATACGCTTCAGATGGGTGATCGCATTGAGATTTTGACTAACAAGAACGCTCGCCCTTCTCGCGACTGGATGACGCTGGTAAAAACGCCGTCCGCACGTGCAAAGATCCGCAAGTATTTCTCGCAAGAGAACAAGTCTGACGATGCTGAGCGCGGTCGTTCTGAGCTTTCAAAAGAGCTGCGCAAGCGTGGCTATGGCATCAGCGCTACGCGTACGGTTAAGGCGCTTGATCAGCTCACCGAACAGTTTGATTATCGCAGCGTAGATGACCTGTTTGCGGGAATTGGTGCAGGTAATCAGTCTGCTAAGCAGGTTGTTAATCGCGTGAGCGAAATCTTGGAGGAGAAAAATCCCGAGGTTGTTACTGAGCAAGAGCGCAATGCGGCACGCCTTCAGGAGAAGAACAAGGCAATTGCAAACGATCAGCCTTTGGTTCGCTCCTACGTTATTTCTCGTACCGCCAAGGGTAGTCGTCCCAAGAAGTCTAACTGCGGCGTTGTGGTAAACGGCGATCCAGATTTGCTTGTTCATCTAGCACATTGCTGCAATCCTGTTGCAGGTGACGATATTGTGGGCTTTATTACACGCGGTCGCGGCGTATCTGTTCATCGCGCCAATTGCCCTAACGTTAAAGACCTGCTCAACGATCCAAAGCGTATCATCCCTGTTTCTTGGGATGCCAGTGGCGCCACCGAATTTAGGGTTGAGATTGTCGTTGAGGCAACGGACCGCATGGGTCTTCTCAAAGACGTCACGGTTGCGCTGTCTGACGCTGGCGCAAACATTCTTTCTGCCGCTACACAAGTAGGCGAGCAGGGCGTGGTACGCATGCGCTTCTTGGTTTCAATCTCTGATACCAGCTTGCTCGATACCTTATTTGCATTTGTAACTCGCGTGCCTTCCGTCTACGACGCTCGTCGTATTATGCCAGGTGAAGGCGCTAATCAAATGAGAAGGAGACTTTATGGCTAACCAAAATGAGGGCTGCTCCTGCGGCGGCCATCACCACGCCGAAGCGCACGGACACGGCGGTTGCTGCGGTCATCATGGCGAGCATGGCCACGGTGAGCACGGTCACGGTGGTTGCTGTGGTCATCACGGTCACGGTGGATGTAATCACGCAAAAGACCAGATTGGTGTCTTTAAGGTAGGTCCTCTTGAGACCAACTGCTATATCTACGTTTCTGGCAATGAGTGCATGATTATTGATGCTGGCGCATCGGGTGCAGAAATTGCTGCTCAGCTTTTAAACCTTGAGCTCAAATACATTGTTGCCACCCATGGCCATGCAGACCATGTTGGCGGCGTTAAGGCTTTGAAGCTTGCGGTACCTGGTGCTCAGTATCTCATTAACGAGGCAGATAATGAGCTTGCACAGAGGGCTCATAACTCAAACGAGATTTATGATGACGCTCCAGAACCAGACGGTTTTCTCCATGAGGGAGATGTTCTCTCTGTTGGAACCGCTCAGTTCAAGATTATGGAAACGCCTGGTCACACTCCCGGCGGTATTGTTTTGGTGGGAGAAGGAACTGCTACGGGTGCTGTTTTTGTAGGCGATACGCTCTTCCAGGGCTCTGCTGGAAGAACTGACCTTCCAGGTGGCAACTTTGAGACACTCAAGGCTTCTTTGAATCGTATTAAGACTGAGCTTGATCCAACATCTGTCATCTTGTCCGGACACGGAAATCAAACATCTTTAGAGGCTGAGTTAGCAACTAATCCGTTCTTGCAGGATTAAATCAGCTACAACTTTGATGATTTAGCAAGACAGATTTGCATAGGTGCGGTATAGTACCTATGCAAACTTTTTAGCCCGAGTGGCGGAATGGCAGACGCGGAGGTCTCAAAAACCTTTGAGGAAACTCGTGTGGGTTCAAGTCCCACCTCGGGCACCAGCTAAAAGTTTAAGCTAGATGTGAATTTCTCGTCATATCTAACTTGGTACTTGTAATGTTTTCTCGTTAGAGGTAACCTTACAAGGTACTTTTGAAGCGGGATTGAACGTGAGTCCCCACCTACACAGCGCAAAAGCAGCTGTCTGGTCAGACAATTTAACCTTCGCACGCCACCTGTGCGTATTGTCTCCCAGTTGCTTGTGCACTGGGTTTTTTATTGGCGGACAAGCAATTGTCCAAGAGGGAAGGTGTACAAGATAGCCAAGAACGATGGTCCTCGCATCAATGAGGAAATCACTGCTCGCACGTGCCGTCTTATTGACGCTGATGGTAGTCAGCTTGGTCTTTTTGGCGTCAATGATGCAATGAAGAGAGCTCGTGAGCACGGTCTTGATCTCGTAGAGATTGCTCCAAATGCCGAGCCTCCTGTATGCAAGATTCTTGATTACAGTAAGTTCAAGTATGAGCAGGCTCGCAAGGCCAAGGCAGCTCGCAAGAACCAGGTCAAGATCGAAGTCAAAGAGATGAAGTTCCGCCCAAAGATTGATGTGGGCGATTACGAGACCAAGAAGGGTCACGTACTGCGCTTCCTCAAGAAGGGAGCACGCGTCAAGATTACCATCATGTTCCGTGGACGCGAGATGGCTCACCCAGAGCAGGGCCGTATTGTACTTGATCGCCTTGCTGAAGATTTGAAGCCTTTTGCCACAATTGAGCAGAAACCGCTCATTGAAGGCCGTAACATGCACATGCTCGTTGCTCCAATCAAGGGAGCGTTTGACGAGAAGCCCGAGGGTGCTGAGGATGGCACCACACAGGAGGAGAAGTAGTATGCCTAAGATGAAGACGCACAAGGGTTCGGCTAAGCGTTTCCGCCGCACCGGTACTGGCAAGATTATGCGTGCTAAGGCTTTTAAGAGCCACATTCTTACCAAGAAGTCCCAGAAGCGTATCCGTGGCTTCCGTAAAGAAGCTGTTCTTTCCGCTGGCGATGCAGCAGTAGTTTCTCAGCGTATGGGCGCTAAGAACTAAGCGCGCCACCCACCAGATCAAATAACAAGGAGTGATTAGATATGGCAAGAGTTAAGCGCGCAGTTGCTGGCCGCAAGAAGCGTCAGACGCTCGTCGAGCGCACAAAGGGTTATTACGGAACTTCCTCTCGTACCTTCCGTGGTATGAAGGAGCAGGCACAGCATTCTGGTCAGTATGCTTACCGTGACCGTCGTAACAAGAAGCGTGATTTCCGCGCACTGTGGATTCAGCGTATCAACGCTGCAGCACGCATCAACGACCTTTCTTACAGCAAGTTCATGCACGGCCTCAAGCTCGCTGGTGTTGAGCTTGACCGCAAGGTTCTCGCAGAGATTGCTTACTCTGACGAGCAGGGCTTCGCAGATCTTGCAGAGATCGCTAAGAAGGCTCTCGCTGAGTAACCTCAGTTAAGCGGGTTCGGTACACGCTGATTAGCTTCGGCTAAGTGACCTCGCACGCCCAAGCGATTTCTTCGCAGCTAGATAGCTACACCCCGTACATCCCGGATGTGCGGGGTTTTCTTTTGGCGAGAAACCCGGTGGGGTCTTTGTGTACGGTGGGATTGTCGGCATGCAGACGGGTTCCAATGTCCGGTTAAGCCACGACGTGCCTGATTTTCTCGCCATGTCTGAGCAATTTGCCGGAAAAGTACACGAAGTCTGAGTAGTTTTGCCGGTTTTTCTCGCCATGTCTGAGTAAATTCACTCAGACATGATGCAGCTTTCAGGTTCAAAATCTAGGGCCACGTAGTCTATCTTTCATGCGCCTGATTTCTGGAAAGAATCTGTAAATTTTGCCTAAAAATGTAAAAGAAACTGTGGATTTGCCTGATTTTGTCAAAGAATCTGTATCTAAAGTACAGATTCTTTGCACTTTTTAGGCGCGTGCGTTGTTATGGAGTACCTGGCGAGAAACCCGTGCCGCCGCAGCCGCAGCCGCAGCCCCAGCTCACGCAAACGGAACCGCGAGCTCACGGAAAGCCAATTTGTGAGCAGTCGTTTCCCCAGCTTATTCGCTCTTGTGTTCTCTGTGGATAAGCTCTTCGATGTGTTCATGCTCTTCTTCATGGAGTTGCTTAATCTCTTCATCGAAGCCTGGATCTTTAGGGGTAATGAGTTCGTCTTCACCAGTCTTTGGATCAGTATGGTGAAGCAGAACAGGCTCAAAGAGGTGCAGGTACTTTGCAAAGAAAGCAGACATAGTAAGTAGCATGACAAAAATTGCAATACGAGGCAGCGTATTGACCTGCGTCATAATGAGCGAGCCAACGCACAGAAGGGCAGTCCAACCGTACATCAAAAGTACCGCTTGGCGCTGATTATAACCGTGAGCCATTAAGCGGTGATGGATGTGTCCGCGGTCGGCAGTAGCAAAACTGACGTGTGCGCGGGTACGGCGAACAATTGCGGAGAAGGTATCGATGATTGGAATACCTGCAACGACGAGAGGAACAATGATGGTTGTGAGTCCTGCCCAACGGGTGACGGACAAAAGTGAAATTGTTCCCAGAGCAAATCCCAAGGTTAGCGAACCAGAATCGCCCATGAAAATAGTTGCGGGATACGAGTTGTGAACCAAAAATCCAAGCGTGGTGCCCGCGATTGCTGCACTTAAAAGCGCTGCATCAAAGCGGCCCGCCCAAATGGAAAGCACAAACATAGTGGTAGAGGCAATGCAGGTAATTCCTGAAGAAAGTCCGTCAAGGCCGTCGATAAGGTTAATGATGTTGGCGTAAGCAACCAGGTAAATGACGGTTGCTGGGTAGGCGAGCCATCCAAGATCCACAAAGCCGTACGCGGAAAACGGATCAACAACGTTACCGATAATCAGGCCGCCCGCAGCCGCGATGCTTGCTGCAATTATCTGACCAGCGAGTTTCTGAATAGGCTTGAGAGAAAAAATGTCGTCGAGCAAGCCGGTCAAGAAAATTACCGCAAATGCAGCGCCAACAATCCAGAAGTTGACGTTGAGATAATAGCGAGAAGAAAGGGTGATTTCTGCATGTCCAATAATTGCTTCAACGCCATAACGCACCAGCATAGCAACGGCTAACCCAAAGAAAATTGCAACGCCGCCCATGCGAGGAATAGGTTTTTTATTGACTCGACGTGCAGAGGGTTTATCGACAACTCCAAGCTTCCAAGCCAGTTGACGAACGGCAGGGGTAATCAGAGCTGAACCAAGACCAGCTGAGAGGAAAACACAAAACATGGTTACCCAGAGGTTC
>JABZHE010000031.1:0-7968 GCA_015259025.1 Atopobium sp.
CCTTAGAAAGCGTCTCAAGCACTCTGGTGGCATACAGCGTTCTGTTACCACGCCAACTCTTATCCAGCATCCACGCGCGCTCAACGCTTATGCCTGAAATAGGTGAAATCAGATAGTCCGTAAGAGTACGTGGAGGCCACCACGACATATCCCCCATCTGATGGTCAGATGCCTGGTAGTCAATGTTTTTCTCGAGCTCTGCACGTTCATTGAGCGTGACGTACGCATCAATCAAGCTGGCAAACGCACGTCCTGCAAGCGAGTCCTGAATGCGCACCGAACGCTTGTAGTGAGCGGCAATCCCCTTAGCCGCTAGCTTCTGCGAAAGCGCATCCCAAACCTTTTGCGGATTTGAGGTGTATACCACAAAGCTCTTGCTGCCAGACTCAGCACACTGAGAGATATACCTGCTAATAGACTCAGCCTCGGCAAGCTGGCCCAGCGGCGACAAAAACGTTACCGCACCGCTTGACGTGACCTCATTGCCCTCCGTAGCCCTAAACACCCTGGCGAGAAGATCGTTGAGCTCCTGACTTTTTGCGGCTGGCGCAAGCTCCGCATCCACACGACAATCGCATCCCGGGCCGCCAACCAACACCAGCTGCTGCTCTGCTGCATAACCTGCAGGTCCTTCGGGCACATAGAGAGAAAACGTCACTTCACGCTTCTGCGACAGCTTGCGCACAAACTTAAGACGCGCCTCCGAAAGATCTTCAACTCGCGAGAAAATCAGTGCAGCTCCTTGCGCTGGAATGGACTGCAGCAGGTAATCCAGACACTGACACCCCTCGACGTACGACTTTTCTTCAAGCAGCGCCTTGTAGCGCTCTAGCACCTTACAAGCACTTATCTGACCAGCAGAAAGTTGACCAGAGGTCATAATCTGATCAAGCTCTGTAAGATACTCTGGAGCAAGCTTAGAGAGAAGCTCCACCGTACCCTTGCCAGCATTCAACGAACCCAGTTCATCGGTAGACATTCCATCTAAAACCTGCTGGAAAAATACCTTGCGAAGCGTAGTTGAAAGCAGACGATCAGAGTTTCCGTACAACTTCCATTGATCGCGCATCCACTCATCAAAAGTTGAAACATTCACACCAACAGAGAGCTCTTGGATGGCACCAAGCTGCCTCTTAACTAACAACACTGCATCGGGAGAAGGAACAATAAGCTGAGCAGACCCCCACCTCTCAAGCGAAGCCTCTAGCTGCTCTTTAACAGAGTTTGATAAGAAAGCACCTGTTTGTTGTTTGTACAGAAGCAAACCCATACGTCACCTCTCCGATTTTTCTTACTTCTTAAGTTACCACGCACACCGGACATAAATTAGAATCAAACTAAACAACAACTAAAAATCCCGTATCAAAAGGATTTTCATGATTATTTTGCTTCCGCCATCGTCAGGAAAAACCGCTCCCACCTCTGGACCTTCTCTTGATCTCTCATCGCTTTTGTTTGGCTCCGAGCTAAGTAGCTGTCGAGAAGAACTTATCAAAGATCTACATCAGGTTTGTTCTCATGCAGACGCAGCTCAGGTGCTTAAAATTGGTCCGAACACCGTCGGAGACATAGCCGACAACCTGGACGTCTATGAAGCTCCAACCACAACCGCGCTCAGCCTTTATACCGGTGTGCTTTTTGAGGCTGCAAAATTCAACCAGACACTTGAAAACGTCACGTTAGAAAACACACAGGAAACAGTCACATTACCAGCAGATATTCTCAACTCAGAAATCATGATTTTCTCTGGTCTCTGGGGTGTTGTACGACCACACGATCTTCTCCCCAACTATAGGCTTTCTGCCTCAATCAAGCTGCCCAACATAGGCACCGTTGCAACTTACTGGAAAAAGCAGCTCAATCCCCTGCTGAACGTCGCTCTAAAAGATCAGATAGTTGTGGATTGTCGCTCGGGAGAATACAGAAAGATGTGGACGCCTTCAGCAAAGCACCCTTGTGAGCTGCTGCAAGTTGTTGTACAGCGAGAAAATCCTGGTACGGGAAAACGTAGCGTTGTATCGCATAATGCAAAACATATGCGCGGTGTACTGGCAGGAGCCCTCTTTGCGCAGCGAGCAAGCGGGAAACTTTCCGAAGAGGTCAGCGTGTCTCAAATTGTAGAAATTGCAAGCAATCTACCAGGCGTAATTGATGTTGACGTGAGCGCGGCAAATGCTTCTGGAGAAGCAACGCTTACGTTAGTCACTGGTCAAAACTAAGCCAAAACCTTCAATATGGACCTGCATATTTTTATGCAGGCTTATTTATTAACGAATCACAATTTCTCTGATGAAAAAGAACGTCTATTTAGCAGAAAATTTCTGTTTGGCCTGCCTCATCAGCCACTGGAACGCCATAACTACAACAATTGTGACTGCAAAGACAAAGATGCCTCGTACAAAAGCGTTACCAAGCAAGCTGTATGGGAATCGACCAAGTCTTAGTCCCAAGAAATTAATAACAGGAATCTGGAACAGATAGACTCCTAAAACACCAGCAGATACCGTGCTGATGCATTTCTTGGCACCATCGGAAAGCTCCTGCAGCCTTGGCTCAAGATTCAGCACAAACAGGAACAAAGATGCCGCTTGTACTACACAAAGGAAGTTTTTAATAGCAACTGGATAACTCTGATACGTCATTTCTGGAGTCAATGGGGTTCCAAAGTTGTTAGCAATAAGTCCCCAGACAAACATAGCCGCAGACGAAAGTAAGAAAATTACAGCAAGTACTAAATTGTTTTTAGTAAATTTTGGAAGCTCATCGTAATACGTCTTAACGTAATATCCCAGCAGATAGTAGAAAAGGCCATCGCTGTTAAACGCAGCCCATCTAAACAGCTGATCAAAGTAAACACCACGAACACCAAGAAACTCAAGAAGAGGCAAACCAAAGCTCACAAAGAGCGTAAGTGCCATAACATAGAGCAGAGTTTCTTTTTTCTGCACAACCAAAGAAAGCACAGGTGTTAAAAGGTATAGATACAAAATGGTATAGATAAACCACAGTGTGCTGTTAACGTTATTGGTTAGAAAGCGCTTTACAAAATCAGCAATGCCAGCGCTCGCAGCAAATTCCTCTGCACCCCAAAACTTTGTAGGAAAAAGCACGTACATCAAATACACCGCTACGCTTCCAAAAATAAGCGCCATCAGCGTCTTTCTTGCACGCTTCATAAAAAATGTCTTTGTGGAGTATTTGCTTCTATATCCAAGCAAATTCATACCACTCAGCATAAAAAAGATGGGTACCGCGTAAATAAACGCAGCTTGCAGAGCTAAAGAGAAGGCCCATGTTTTAGTGTGCGCAAGCGAAAAAACATTAAGCGAGGTATGTAGCATAACAACAGCAATACCTGCCAAAATGGTAAGAACATCTGCAAAAACAAAGCGCTTCTTGGTAGCAATTGCTTTTGAAGAAACTGTAGCTTTTTCCACGGGCTTCTCCCCAAATCAATCAAATTTCATCTATGCTTAGTATACGAAAAGTACCAGCAGGAAAGAGGCATCATGGCAAATGTCGTTGACTATCTACACTGGCGCGGCGATCTGACGTTTGAGAATGACCCTTTTAACAACGTCGATAACCTGATTCTCTCAATCCTTTCCTATCTGGGATTTGGTGGCGTCGTTCCTTCTGAGCGTAGCGAGAAACGCGTTCAACTTGGTGACGCTTGCGCCAAAATGCTGAAGAAGCTCGATGACGATCCGTCTCTTATCACGGGATTTTCTCGCGTTGATGGAACTTGTCTTGAGGCACTGGTTAACGCTCCCCGCTTTGCCAACATTGAGCTTGGTCGCTATGTTGACCGCATTAATGTCGAGAAAAACCTGCAGTTTGCAGCGTTTACTGCCTATCTTCCTACGGGGCAGATGTTTGTTTCTTTTAGAGGAACTGACGGCACGCTCGTTGGCTGGCGAGAAAACCTTAACCTGAGCTTCCAGGTTACGTCCGCCGATAAGTCGGCGGCACTATACCTTGAGAAGCGTATTCGCGAACACCTTGCAGCAGGCAATAGCACTACCTGCGCAAATGTTATGGTTGGTGGCCACTCTAAGGGCGGCAACCTTGCGGCATACGCAGCAACAGTCTGTCCTGAAGAACTACTCGGCGCAATTGATCGCGTCTGGAGTAACGACGGTCCTAACATGTGTCCAGAAATTCTTCCCACCACAGCCCACAAGGTGCTTGGAGATAAATACATCAGAATTTTGCCTGAGTTTAGTGTAGTTGGCATGATTTTTGATGATCCTGCTGTACCAAAGCTCATCGTAAAAAGCTCCGAGTCTGGCATGCTGGCGCACGACGGCGTTACATGGCAAGTCTCTCGCAATACGTTTGAATTTGCTGATGATTTCCAGTTGGAATGTAAAAAGATTAATGAAGCGTTTAGCAACTGGTATAAAGAACTCCCCCTCTCTGATCGAGAGCATTTTACTAACGAGCTCTTTGATGCCCTTTCGGCAGGCGGAGCAGTCTATTTCAGCGACATTATTAGCTCACCCGCAAGCTTACAGCCTGTTGTTGCAGCGCTCACTAAAACAGAAAAGCAAACCAAAGAAGTCTTCTTTGACCTCCTTAGTTCGCTTGTCAATGCGTCCGCAACATCTTTAATTGAAAACATTACCGAGTCATCGCAGATTTCTCAGATTACCTCTGCTATCTCGGATAGTTTTGCCAAGCTTGATAAAGCCCAAAAGGAACTTAGGAAAGGTTCTCCTTCTTCAGACCAGTAAGGCTAATCACAATTGAAGAGACAATTGAGATAACTATTGATCCCAGGATAGCGGTGCCTAAAGAATCAATAGCAACGCCCGCATGCAGCAAATTCCTAGAAATAAAACTCGAAAGCTCAAGCATAAAAGCATTGATAAAGAGCGAGAAAATACCTAGGGTCAGCACATTAATAGGCAATGAGAGTAGCTTAACAACAGGCTTAATGCCCGTATTGACTGCTGCGAGTACTAATGAGAACAGAATAGGACCTGCCCACGAGCCTCCCACAATAGTTAGACCTGGAATTAAGGTGCAGGCCACCAACGTAGCAACAGTAGTTACGAGCCATGTTGCAACAAATGTCATACTAACCTCTCTTTGAAAAAAGCCCGGCAAAAGCCGGGCTTAACATGCACAGTATGTAAGCCGTTAGCTTACTCGCCGAAGCCGCTGTCAACAAGAGCAACGAGAGCGTCAAGGGCTGCCTGCTCGTCAGCGCCATCGCATGCAATCTCAATCTTGGTGCCAGTACCAAGGCCAGCAGCAAGAATCATCATGATGGACTTAGCGTTAACTGGTGCGGAGTCCTTGTCAACATTCTTGATGGTGACGTTGCTCTCAAACTTCTTTGCCTCAGAAACAAAGACGGATGCTGGACGAGCGTGAAGACCAGTTGCATTGATGATAGTAGTCTGCTTTGAAACCATAAGTGGACTCCCCTTCCGGAAACCAAAAATCTACTCGAGAGTTATTCTCGATTAATCGTTACTATCGTAACAAAACATAACGTATTATATCCAATCTTATTTCCAGAAAGAACCAAATTAGACTATGATTTGCTCAAAAACAGGGTAAAAATAAAAAGTCGGAACTCTTGTAGGAGGCTCACCATGGCTGAAAACGATATCCAAAGCTCTAAAACCGAGGATTTGGACACAATAGATACTCAAACAACAACTTCTGATGAACAGAATGAGTCTGAAAACACACCTGAAGTCAGCAAGTCCCAGGACATTCAAAAGATTGCCAAAGACACTACTCAGGTTGTAGCAAAAGGCGTTAGCAGTGCGTTTGAGAGCGCTACAACCGCTGTTGCAGAAGGTTTTCAGGCTACCAAAGAAGTCCACAACGCCGCTAAAGAGACAAACTCTGCAAAGCAAGAGCTCAAACAGATGCAGGAGCATCTTGCTAAAGACAAGCAAGACTTAGAGCACAGAGACTACGTGCAGAGCTCATTTGACCAGATTATTGCTGAGCAAGAGAAAATTTTTGCAGAGACCGCTCAGGTCATGAGCGATCAATCTACGCAAGTGGATCTTCTCACGGTTAAGAAAAACCAGCTTATTCAGAAGCTTGAACAGCAAAAAGTTGACGACGAAGCAAAGATTAAGCCTTACAAAGAAGTTGCTGCCACAGCAAAAGGCAGGCTGGATGATATCTCAAAGACAATCTCCGAGGCGCAGCGTGGTGTTAAAAACGCCGAGGCTCAGCTCAAAGAAGTTACCGAGAAACGCGATGCAGCTGTAGCATCTGCAAATAAAGCGCTGGAAAACTCCCAGGCAAGACAGCTTTCTCTCAGAGAAGAGCTTGCTGGTCTTAAGACAGATCCTGCCGCCAATCACGATGCAATTGTTCGCATTGAGGAAGACCTTAAGTCAGAGCTTGCTCGTGCAGAGCAAGCCCAAAAGCAAGTTGAGGAACTACAGAACTCTTTCCAGTCTTCTCTTGAGATGGCACAAACGCATTACTGGACCCAGGGCAAATCGTTGGAGTCCTCAGAGTCTTCTATTGATGCGGCTCGCAAAGATTATGAGCAGAAACAGCAAGAATATGACGCCGTAGTAGCTGAAGCTAATGCTCGTCAGAGAATTCTGAGCAAAGATATAGAGGGTCTTGAAGAAAAAATTAAGACAGCCAAGGAGCTCTTTAACGAGGCAGCAGATAAACATGATGAAGCACAGTCAATTATTGATGATGCTAAAGAAATTCATGCAACACCAGAAATTACTGAGCAGCTCAGAGAGTCTGTTGCCGAGCAGGTAATTAACATCAATACCAAGCAGCTCACACTTAAAGAGCTTATTACTGGCGAGAAAATCCTTCGAGAAACAACTCGTGGTCAGCGCATTGGCTTCATCATTGTTGTTCTTGGCATGATAGCGATTCTTGCGTCCCTTGTATGGCTGATTTTTAACTGGTAATACCGCCATTGCTCCAGGTAAGAAACCGTATGAAAAAAGTGCTCACAATACTGTGAGCACTTTTTTACATTTAAACTCTCAAGTTGAACGTGAGGGCCATATTCACTAGACCATGCTCACGTCACCAAGCACGCTAAATGATGATCATGGCATCACCAAATGACAAGAAGCGGTACTTCTCGTCAATGGCACTTTGATAGGCGTCCATAATCTGCTCGCGTGTTGCAAACGCAGAAACAAGCATCATCAAAGTAGAACGTGGGACGTGGAAATTTGTCACCATGGTGTCTACCACGTGGAATGTAGAACCTGGCATCAGATACAGGTTGGTAGTTGCGTTTTCTCGGGCAACCATATCACCTTTGTGGGTTATTGCAGCAGATTCATCCGCCTCTTCAAAGCGACGAGCCACAACAGGAGGCTCATCTGCAGGAATCTGACTGTCCCAGGCACTCTCAAGCGAGCGAACACTGGTAGTACCAATGGCAATAACCTTATGACCAGCAGCTTTAGTAGCCTTAACTGCCTCAACAACTTCTGGGGCTACGTGGTAGCGCTCAGTGTGAATGACGTGTTTGGTAGGGTCATCCTCTGTTACCAACCTGAAGGTATCAATACCAACCTCAAGCTCAACTGATGCCCACTGGACTCCCTTTGCTTTGATAGTTTCAATGAGTTCAGGAGTAAAGTGAAGGCCAGCAGTAGGGGCTGCAGCAGAATGCTCGTCCTGCATAGCGTAGACCGTCTGGTACTTCTCTGGGTCTCCCTCGTACTGTGTAATATACGGAGGCAGTGGAACGTGGCCCGCCTCATGAATAGCCTCGTCAAGAGTGCGATCTCCCTGTGCTTCAAAACGCACCAGGCGACCTCCCCTGTTGTCGTCAACAAAGTCCACAATGGTGCCCGTCAACACAACAGGAGCTGAGTCTGGGGCATGCAAGCCACCTGCACGATATTCAATTACCGCACCAGGTTTAAGGCGTTTACCAGGATTTACCAGACACTCCCATACACTACCCAAAGCATCAATGTCTTCTCGACGTTTTAAAAG
>JABZHE010000032.1:0-7866 GCA_015259025.1 Atopobium sp.
ACCGAATACCGAATACCGAATACCGAATACCGAATACCGAATACCGAATACCGAATACCACATGCAGTCATAACCTTTTTAAAACGAAATCTCTTTTAAGGAAGATGGCATGCTTAAATACCTTTACGCTCAACAAAAGAGCAAACTAATATTCTTTGTAGTCTTCTCTCTTCTAAGTAGTTTGTTCGAAATTGCGCTTTCATTTGTAATGCTTCAATCCGTTAACCTTGCCATGGATGGCAATTTGTCGGATGCATTGAATGACGGGCTCTGGTTTGGCCTCTATATATTTTGCTATTTTATTGTCGACTTAATTTGCAGACGTTTGCGCTGGTCAGTTATACAGGGCTGCCAGATGCATTTACGCGATGAACTGATTACAAAGATATTCAATCGTTCAATTCCTGAGTTTCACTTATTCAATACAAGTCATTGGCTCTCGATTCTTACTAACGACCTTGATTTACTTGAGGAAACATACTTCCGCGTCTTTATTGATCTCTTGATAGATGTCTTCTCTGGCGTAGTAAGCCTAATAATCTTGCTGTTTATTTCACCGTGGCTCGTACTGTTCATTTTATGCATGATAGCTGTTCAGATGTTTGTTCCCAACACAATGTCTGGAATTATTTCTAATAAACGAAAAGCACAATCTGAGTCAGCTGAGCATTTTATTGCTACAGCAAATGAGCATCTTGAAGGGTTTGATCTACTCAGGAGCTTTCATCTAACAGAGGCCTCACGGGTTGCCATGAGCAGCGCGAATCAGGCTTGGGAGAAGCAGAAATTTGCTGCTCGGTACTTTAGTTCTTTAGCTCGCTTGCTTTCATTTACTGTGGGTCAAATTATTTACATTGGAATTTATTTTATTGGCGCCATTCTTACCCTTAATGGATTAATGACAGTAGGAATGATGGTTGCGGCATCTCAGCTTGTTGTCTACATAGCAAATCCTATTCAAAACATAAGTGATTCAATTACTGATATGAGAAGCGCAAAAGAGATAATTACTAAAATACAAACGCTTCTTAATGAAGCCCCAGCTACAGAAAGTGGGGTAGAAAATACCCCTGAGCGTTTTGCAAATCTAACGGTCAATCATGTTTCGTATGGCTATGACAAGGACAAACTAGTTTTATCGGATATTAGTTTTAATTTGGAACGTGGCGGAAAGTATCTACTAGAAGGAAGTTCGGGAAGTGGAAAAACAACACTAATCAAACTATTAACGGATGCTCTAAGCCCAGATAACGGAGACATTTGTTTGGATGGCGTGCCAATCAAACAATTCAAAAGTGAGCAATATGCTCGATTCATAATCCCTTGCTCTCAGTAAACGTTTATTTTTAACGCGACTATCAGGGATAACGTAACGTTGTTTTGCCATGACTTTATTGATGAAGAAATTATTGACGCTATTACGAAATCGGGCTTTTCTGAGATTCTCACCAGATATCCAGACGGAATTGATCATGTGATTGATCAAGCTGGAAGCAGTCTTTCTGGTGGAGAACGACAGAGGCTTGCTCTTGCACGAATCTTTTTGTTTAAGCCACAAATTGTGATTTATGACGAGAGCTTTGCTCATTTGGATGCCGACTCAGTTCAGAGCCTCATTGATTTGATTTTAAAAGATGAAGAAAGAACCGTTGTAATGACGTCCCATCAAGTAACCCCGGAAATAAGAGAACGTTTCAAGTCTCTTGTTTTAAAAGACGGAAACATCCAGTCAGAATCCGTTTAGCTTTTTTGCTTCTTGACCTAATTGTAATACGTGAATACAATGATAAAACTAGGTAAAGGAGTGCTCATGGACAGCATTGTAACTGCTCGTATTCCTGTTGAAGTCAAAAATCAGGTTTCCGAGGTTCTTGAATCGCTTGGGTCAAACACCACCCAGCTGATTAATGCAGCTTTTGAGTATGTGCTGGTAACAGGCAAGCTTCCTGATGCTCATGAAGGTACTTCGTTGGAATCTTCTGCTAAAAGATCTTCTCGCCAATTGAGCGAGAAGGACAAAGAGCAGCTTGCGTCACTTTTTGGAAAGATATCTGTTCCCGCGCCGGCGTCGTTTTGGAATGATTTAGGCGATAGCAGCTACAAAGAAGCAATCAGCGAGTGGAGGTCAAGTGACTATGAAGCTCTTGATTGATACTAACGTTTTGCTGGACGTCTTTTTGTGTAGGGAACAGTTTGTTGCTGATGCAAAAAAGCTTTTCATAATGAAGCAGTTCAGAGATGCTGAGCTATGGATAGCAGCTCAGTCATACACAGATCTCTACTATGTTGGTGCTAAGGCTCATGGCTCTGCTCGTATGCAAGAAATACTGAAAGAGGTATTTCCGCTGCTCAACGTATGCTCTATTGGTGGAGCGGATATTTCGAATGCACTGTCGGAGCAGTGGCAAGACTTTGAAGACTGTCTTATTTGGCGCGCTGCTAAAAAGATAAAGGCAGACTATATTGTCACAAGAAATGTGGCAGATTTTACTCGCTCGGATATACCAGTGCTTACGCCTGGTGAGTTTTTCTCGACAATAGAAGCCGAGCAAAATCTTGTCTATGAAGAGGCAGAGTTTTAGAAGCTATAAGGTGCGGGATAGGGCTGCAAAAGCTTAAAGCTGGGTAACGCAAAAGCTCAGCGCAAGGCTGCGAAAAAGCTCAGTACAACGCGATAAGAAAATCTAATACAAACACACTTAGATATGTATTAAAAGTCGTGCTTGGGGGTATATAGAATCCGATGAAGATTCAGTCCCCGGCACGATTATTGTTTGGGGTAGGAGGGTGATTTTATGAGACTAGATAAATGGGCCGTAACCGCCCAGGAAGCACTGCAGGCAGCTCTTGGTATTGCTGGCGATGTAGAGGCTTCCGAGGTTGCACCAACACACCTGCTCAAGGCGCTGCTGGACAGCAACGAGCGTAACCTGCGTTCTATCTTGGAGAAGATTGGCGCAGATCCTGACACCATTGCTACGCAGGTAGATCAGGCAATTTCCAAGGCTCCAAAAGTAAGTGGAGCACAGATTGGCATTGGCAATGACCTTCTCAAGGTTATCAACGAGGCAGAGAAGCTTGCCACTAAGCTGGGTGATTCCTACGTTACCTCCGAGCATCTGCTCACTGCGCTGGCAAACGACAACACTGATGCAGGTAGGATTCTTCGCGACGCCGGTGTTACTGCTAAGCGCGTGGAAGAGGTCTACAACGAGCTTCGTGGCGATGAACGCGTAACTTCTCAGGATGCAAAGCCGCAGTTTGAGGCCTTGGAGCAGTACGGTCGCAACGTGACCGACCTTGCTCGCCAAGGAAAGCTCGATCCAGTTATTGGCCGCGTCGAAGAGATTCGCCGTACCATTCAGGTTCTGAGCCGCCGCACCAAGAACAATCCTGTTCTTATCGGCGAGCCTGGTGTTGGTAAGACCGCAATCGTAGAAGGCCTGGCAGAGCGCATTGTTTCTGGCGACGTTCCAAGTACCCTGCGCGACAAAGAGCTTGTTGAGCTTGACATGTCTGCCCTGGTAGCAGGAGCAAAGTATCGCGGTGAGTTTGAGGACCGCTTGAAGAGCGTGGTAAAAGAGGTGGCCAAGTCTAACGGCCAGATTATCCTCTTCATCGACGAGCTTCACACCATCGTGGGCGCCGGCGCTTCCGAGGGTTCTATGGACGCAGGCAACATCTTGAAGCCAGCGCTTGCCCGTGGCGAGCTCCGCGCAATTGGTGCTACTACGCTGGATGAATACCGCAAGTACATCGAGAAGGACGCTGCTCTTGCACGTCGTTTCCAGACCGTACTTGTCTCCGAGCCTTCTGTTGAAGACACCATTTCTATTCTGCGTGGCCTCAAGGAGAAGTACGAGCAGCACCACCGCGTTCGTATTACGGACTCCGCCCTGGTTGCAGCAGCAGACCTCTCTAACCGCTACATTTCTGACCGATTCTTGCCAGATAAGGCAATTGACCTGGTAGATGAGGCGGCATCAAGGCTTCGCATGGAGCTGGATTCCATGCCAGCAGAGATTGATGCGGTTGATCGTCAGCTCACTCAGATGCAGATCGAGGAGCAGGCCCTGATGAAGGAGGAAGACGCTGCTTCTAAGGAGCGTCTGGAGAACCTTCGCGCAGAGATTGCTACAACGCAGGAGAAGCTGGATGGCATGAAGGCCAACTGGCAGAACGAGCGCGGCGCAATTGACCTGGTACAGGACTTGAAGTCTCAGATTGAGGACGCAAAGACGCAGATGGAGCGTGTGACCCGTGAGGGTGATTTGGCGCAGGCATCTGAGCTTCGTTACAGCACTATTCCAGAGCTTGAGCGCAAATACGATGAGGCAGAAAAAGCCCTTCTCGCCAAGCAGGAAGACGGCGGAATCCTCAAGGAAGAGGTCACCACGGACGAGATTGCCGAGGTAGTTTCTTCGTGGACCGGCGTACCTGTGTCCAAGATGATGCAGGGCGAGATGGACAAGCTCAAGAACCTTGAGGACCAGCTTCACCTGCGCGTTATTGGTCAGGACGACGCTGTTTCCGCAGTTGCTGCAGCAGTCCGTCGTTCTCGCGCGGGCCTGGCAGATCCAAACAAGCCTCTGGGCAGCTTCTTCTTCCTGGGCCCAACTGGCGTGGGTAAGACTGAGCTGGCAAAGGCGCTGGCAGAGCTGCTGTTTGACGACGAGCGTTCGCTGATCCGCATTGATATGTCTGAGTACATGGAGAAGTTCTCGGTCCAGCGTCTTATTGGCGCACCTCCAGGATATGTGGGTTATGACGAGGGCGGCCAGCTTACCGAGGCAGTTCGTAGGCATCCATACTCCGTCATCTTGCTGGACGAGATGGAGAAGGCTCATCCTGACGTCTTCAACATCTTGCTGCAGGTTCTGGACGACGGCCGCCTGACCGACGGTCAAGGTAGGGTAGTGAGCTTCAAGAACACCATCATTATCATGACCAGTAACGTTGGTTCGCAGTTCATTGCTGGTGCTGGTGAAGAGGGCCTTACCGAAGAGTCCAGAAAGCAGGTTATGGAGGCGCTGCGTAGCTCCTTTCGCCCTGAGTTCTTGAACCGTATCGACGACGTGGTTGTCTTCCAGCCTCTGGGTCTTGAGGACATTGAGCGCATTGTGGACATTCAGCTCAAGGATGTTCGTAGCAGGCTTGCTAACGAGCGCATGACGCTGGAGCTTTCCGAGGCTGCTAAGCAGTCGTTGGCTCTTGATGGTCTGGATCCTGTTTACGGTGCTCGTCCTCTGAAGCGACTGATTCAGCGTCGCGTTGTTGACCAGGTAGCAAACTTGATTATTGCAGGTGAGCTGCATGAGGGCGATACTGTTCTGGTTGATACTGACGAGAACGGCAACTTGGTTGCTCGCAAGAAGTAAGTGAGGCTGCGCATGTGTGACGAAGCTGGCAAGCCAGTGAACCAAACGCCAAAGGCCGAAACGCAAGCTGCTGCGACGGCTACCGCGAAGGTCGCAGCGCAGGTCAAGTTGCAGGGCGCAACGCGCAAGGACGCGGATTCCAAGAAAGCGCAGATTGTTGACCCGGAGTTTGCTCGCGCAGAAAATGAGGACGATGATGGTTACGACCCGTATTCCGATCGTCGTCCCGTGAGCGAACCGCTATTTGAGCGCGATCCCTGGAGCTAGACGGGGTTTCTCGCCACACGCTGAGCTCTACAAACGAAAGCCGCTGGTACATGACGTATCAGCGGCTTTTTGTGTGCGGTCCGATGGTTAGTCCATGATTGCGAGCCTGAAAAGTGCACCATGTCTGAGTAAATTTACTCAGACATGGCGAGAAAAACCGGCAAATAGCTCAGACTTGGTGTACTTTTCCGGCAAATCATTCAGACATGGCGAGAAAATCAGGCTCCATGTGATCGTCCATGGAAGGACAATCTCGGGCACGCTTCAAAGTCTGCCTGAAAAGTGCAAAGAATCTGTGTTTGGGACACAGATTCTTTGATGAAATCAGGCAAATCCACAGTTTCTTTTACATTTTTAGGCAAAAGTTACAGATTCTTTTATGAAATCAGGCGCGCACTAGATGGCTCAGCTGCCGGCACATCGCGCGACCCCGCAACTTTGCAGCTACCGTTGGTGAACCGCGCGGATTCGCTGTTTAGCGAATCGCAACGCCCCAGTTGGTGGACATCCAGGTCCAGAGGAAATAGAAAACTGCGGCAATGATGGCCAAAACGATGATGGCGGCAATCAGCGATCCTGCATTTGAGCGGCGCTCTTTTCTGACAAAAATGTCGCGCTGACCCTTAGGAACCTGCAGGTATTGGCCGTAGTGAACGTCTTTGCGAAGGTGGGCGATCTCGTTCTTTGGCTTGCGCCAACCCTTCTTTGCGTAAGCGCCTTTGCTGGATTCAAAGCCAGCGGCCTGGTTCTCTGGAATCTCGAGTTTCTCGCCCGGCATCGTAAAGTCGCTGATAGGCTCCACTGTTTTGTGATGGCGATGCTGGCGAACGTACGGCTGCTTTGCGGCGTCCTCGCCTGCATGCTTAGAAATCTCAGATGACGAGAAGTGCTGTGCACCAGTTGCATAAAGCTCGGCTCCATCAGCTGGCTGGGCTTCCTGCTCAAAAGATTCAGCGTATTCAAAGTCCTGCTGGGTGTCAGAGCGAGGGTTCTGATCCGCAGGTGAAACGTTATTTTCAAGGTTGTTCGAGGTGTCCACGATGATCCTTTTGTCGTAGTCTCGCAAAACATTGATATAAAACATGATACCGCAGCTCGTGTAATCCTGCACAGTTTTGTCGGATATTTGGGCTGCTGCGTAGGAGTGGCTGCGTAGGGAGGTTGCGTGGGAAGGTGGAACGCAAGCGCGCAGCTACAGCGACATCGGCCAATCTTGACTGGCAACGCAGACGGCAAGGGAACCGTCGGGAGTCTGCGCCTCGGTAAACGCATCGTTGAGGGGCTGCGCGCCAACCGCCTCAGCAAGCGTTCTCACAGCGACACTTGGACGGTTATTCTCGTGAGAGAGGTGCATGCCAACCACGCAACGCGTATTTGGGCCTACGAGCTGCGATAACGCTTGCGCAGTGTACTCATTTGACAGGTGGCCAGAGTCTCCGTGGACTCGCTGCTTGAGCACGTACGGATAAGGGCCTGTGAGCAGCATTTGCTCATTATGGTTGGACTCGATAGCAAGAATGCGCACGTCGGAAAGGCATTCGAGAGCCTCGGGCGTCAGAACGCCCGTGTCTGTGCAGTAGCCCACAGAGTCTACGATGCGTCTATCAGGGCCGGCGAGAAAATCAAAGCGCATGCCCATGGGTTCGCAGACATCGTGCGAGGTGGGAAACGTGCTCACCTCAATGTCTGGCGACGCATCAATATGAACAGAACCCGCCTGGTCAACAAGAGTAAAGGTGACGTTTGAGCAGGAGCTTCTTCTTGAGAGCGCGGCGGCAGTTCCTGTTGTAGCAAACACAGGAACATCAAAAGTTTTACTGACTACCGAAAGACCTGAGACGTGGTCGGTGTGCTCGTGCGTAATAAAGATAGCCACGAGCTCAGATAGATTAACGTTCAGTTCTTTAGACCGACGCAGAATTTCTTTTCTAGAGATTCCACAATCAATCATAATGAGACCATCAGGCGTTTCTAACAGGCTGCAGTTGCCCTTTGATCCGCTGGCAAGAATATGTAGGCGAAACGTGGGATTCATGAATTTCTTTCTACTGAGTAACTTTCGGGTATAACTGTAACAAACACACCGGACAGAAATTGGTGCTAAGTGCCATCCGTACACGCATACTTCAATAAAAAGAACGTTCTCACTGCAAAAGGCCAGGTAGATGATCAGCGTCGAGGCCAGGCAGAGGGCTCGCGACGTGGCCAGGCAGAGGGCTCG
>JABZHE010000033.1:0-7742 GCA_015259025.1 Atopobium sp.
GTCCAATAACAATGTAGGTTCTTGTACGAGAATCAATGCGACGCAGCAGAGACTGCCTCTTAAAAAGAATAGCCTGTGAGCCAAGTGTATTTCTTTTGTGGCGTCTTGCTTGCCTATCAGAAAAACCGCCATCACGAGGAGGACGGCCATTTTGTGGAGGGCGACGACGCATTGCAGAGTCTCCGTAGGAGCCTTGTTTTCTATCTGGTGAATCATTCAGGGGCATGGTGGCCTCCAAGCCGTAAAAAATAGTTTCACTCATGATGAATCATACGGCGAGAAGTGCATAAATACTTTTAGAAAACGGTGAATGCAATATTCCGACCGACGAGCGGGTTATTTGCACCGTTTAGCGGTTTGGCATGCGCATAAGGGTTGATTAAGTATATTCTTTTACTCACTATCATTTGTTTTCAAAAGTTAGTGAGTCGCATAAAGAAAGAAGGCGTCGTGAAGCATAGAAATGCTCGACAGGACGTGATTCGTGAGCTTGTTCGCAGCGAGTCAATCCGTACGCAGCGCGATCTTGTTGACATGCTTAAAGATCGTGGCTTTGCCTGTACTCAAGCAACCGTTTCTCGTGATACAGCAGAAATGGATTTGCAAAAGCTTCCCGAGGGCGCCTATGTGCTTTCTGAAGATATGCATTTGCAGAAGATGCTCTCTGAGTTTGTAGTTGGAGCTACAGCAGCAGAGAATCTCATTGTGATTCGCTGTCACCCTGGCACTGCATCAGCAGTTGCGTTTGCCCTTGATGATGTTGAGCTTGACCATGTCGTAGGCACCGTTGCTGGTGACGATACCGTTTTGATGATCGTGGATAAAACTGCGCACGCTGCAGACGTGGTACGTATTATTACGCAGCTTGGCAATGTAGACAGCATTTTCTAAACATAAATCCTTTGGCGAGAAACCCGTCAAAGTGCAAGTCTTACAAAAAAGGAGCCTGCATAGAGCAGACTCCTTTTTGCTGTAGATAAACCAGAGGTTTATGGAGTACCTGTTCCTGTTCCAGTACCTGTTCCAGTACCTGTTCCGGTACCCGTGCCAGTGCCCGTACCGGTACCTGGTGTGGCTGGAGTAGTAGGAGTGGTAGGAGTAGTGGTGGTATCGTCCTCTTCCTCCTCCTCGGTAGTCTCCTCCTCTTCCTCTTCGTCGTCATCTTTCTCATCTTGCTTAGCATTAGCGGAGCCACCAACAAATTTCCAGTAACTATTAGGCTTGTAAGCAATAGTTTCAGTGGTCTTTGGGAACTCAGTGCGAGCAACACCAGAAAGTGCTGCGTTCATGTAGTACGCCCAAACATACTGTGCAGTAACAAAGGTAGAAGACTCTCCACCGCCAATGATAACGGGGTCACGGCTATCTGGATATCCACACCAAGCAACTGTTGCAAGCTGTGGAGTATAGGCGCAGAACCAAAGGTCCTCGGAGTTATCGGAAGTACCTGTCTTACCAGCAACTGGCTGGTTAAAGGTCTTCAGGTTGTAAGCATAGCGACCAGTACCAGAGGTAAGAACGCCGCTCAGAACATCGGTAGCAGCTGCAGCAACAGCTGGGCTAATTGCCTGAACTGGGTTGTCCTTGTGCTCGTAGATAACGTTTCCGTTACGGTCTTCGATGCGTGTAATTGCTACAGCATCACGACGAACACCGCCTGCAGCAAGCGTTGCAAATGCTGTGCACTGCTCAATAGGGGTTACGCCCTGAGAACCAAGAGTGGTAGACAGGTATGGCTGTAGCTGAGTGCGAATACCCATGGCATAGCACGTCTGAAGGATCTTATCGATACCAATAGCTTCAGCAACCTGTGCGTAAACAGTGTTGGACGAGTAAACCGTACCTTGACGCAGGGTAATTGCACCGTAGCTGTAGTTACCTGCGTTTTAACCAACCAGGTTGGCGTAATTTGCATAGGGGAGTTGCCGTTAAGAACAATCTCTGGGGTTCATACCCTCAGAAAGGGCTGCTACCAGCGTATACATCTTAAAACTGGAGCCCATCTGACGGTTACTACTGGTTGCAATGTTGTACTGACTCTTTGAGTAATCCTGTCCACCAACCATTGCTTTAATGTAGCCAGTTTGAGGATCAATGGAAACCAAAGCAGCGCCCAGGCGAGGGTTGCCAAGCTCAGCAATACGCCTTCTAGCAGCCTCATCAGCATCTTTCTGGAGGTCAGGATCAAGTGTAGTATAAACACGCAATCCACCCTGGAGAATAGTATCGCTATCAAAGTCTTCCTGAAGCAGGCTACGAATGTAGTCAGTCCAGTAAGGGAACTGGCCAATGTTGTCGGTCAAAGTACCAGGGTTAAGTACTAAGTCCTCAGCAACAGCTTCATCGTACTGCTCCTGTGTAATATCGCCCGCGCGAAGCATACGCTCAAGAACGGTATTACGCCTTTCTCTTGCTGCCTCTGGATTAACAGTTGGGTCATAGGCAGAAGGAGCATTTGGAAGGCCAGCAAGCGTTGCAGCCTCAGCAAGAGTCAAATCACTTGCATGCTTGTTAAAGTAGATAATACTTGCAGCCTCAATACCGTAGGCACCATTACCGTAGTAAATGGTGTTGAGGTACATATTAAGAATCTGGTCCTTAGTAAACTTCTTCTCCATCTGAATAGAGATGTAAGCCTCGCGGACCTTACGTTTCAAAGAGCGCTCAAACTGCTCGTTAGAAAGAACGGTATTACGAACAAGCTGCTGCGTAATTGTGGAAGCACCTTCGCCGCCACCAAACAAAGAGCCAACAGATGCGCGAACAATACCCCAGGGGTCAATACCGCTGTGGGAATAGAAGCGCTTATCCTCAGTGTCAATGGTGCCCTGAATAACATAAGGAGAAATCTGATCTAGGGTAACGGAACGACGCTGCTGCAAATAGAAGTCAGCAATGTCGTTACCCTTGGAGTCATAAACGCGGGTGGGCTCTGCTACCAGGTAGGCATCAGCAGAGTTGTAATCAGGCAGGTCCTCGAGCCATGAAGAAACAGCTGCACCCAAAGAAAGTGCAAGTGCAAGCGCGAGAAGAGCCATAAAGCCAAAGAATCCGGCAATGCCAAAACCTACGGCATGTGTATTTGCGTGTGTACGTGCACGACGGGTTCTAATACCCATTGAGCCTCCTTGTCATAGCTCTCACTATTATAGTCTGATATTTATGTTTCAGTGAATAAAGAGTTACAACTCTGTTGTATTCTGATAGATAACATATTTGATTGATACTATTTGAAGCAGTAACTATATGATTTAACAGGCTTGCGTTGAGAGGATACAGAGTGCTTTCAGTAGAAGAACAGCTCCGTGTTATTACTTCAGGAACTATGCAGATTGTTCCTTTGGACGGTCTAAAAGAGAAACTCAAGAAAGGCACTCCTCTTAACATCAAGCTTGGCGTAGATCCAACAAGCCCTGATTTGCACCTGGGTCACGCAGTTCCGCTGCGTAAGATGCGTCAGTTCCAGGATCTTGGCCATAATGTCACGTTGATTATTGGTAGTGGCACCGCGCTGATTGGTGACCCTTCTGGTCGAGATTCTACCCGTCCTCCACTCACTTCAGAGCAGGTAGATGCCAACGCAGAGACCTACGTCAACCAGGCAATGAAGATTCTTGATCCAGAAAGAACTACCGTTGTTCATAACGGTGACTGGATTAAGCCTATGAACCTTGAAACCATGCTTGGCCTTATGAGCAAGTTCACCATTGCTCGTATTCTTGAGCGAGAAGACTTCTCTAATCGCTACCGTAATCAGCAGCCCATTGCGCTCCATGAGTTCATTTACCCTGTTCTTCAGGCATATGATTCTGTTGTTATCAAGGCAGACGTAGAGATGGGCGGAAACGACCAGATCTTCAACTTGCTTGCCGGCCGTGATCTTATGCGTGATATGGACATGGAGCCGCAGATTGCGCTTACCATGCCTCTTCTTGTGGGTACTGATGGCACCAAGAAGATGAGTAAGTCTTATGGCAACTACATTGGACTGACTGATGAGCCAAATGATATGTTTGGCAAGGTTATGTCTATCACCGATGAGATTATTCCAATGTACTACCGCCTTTGCTCTACGCTCTCTATTGATGAGCTTGATGCTATCGATAAGAGCTTTGAGGACGGTACCGCCGATCCTTACCAGCTCAAGCGTGCTCTTGGTAGAAATATCGTTGATCTTTATCACGGTGAGGGAGAAGGTCTTAAGGCTCAGGCAGCTTTTGATGCTCAGTTTAAGAACAATGAGGTTCCTGATGATGTCAAAGAGTTTGCAATTTCCCTTGAAGCAGATGAAGACGGTCTCATCTACCTGCCAAAGATTTTGGTTGAAGTAGAGATTGCTTCAAGTAACGGTGAGGCTCGTCGTCTCATTGATGGTGGTGGCATTAAGATTAATCAGCAACCTCTTCCAGCAAAGACCTATAAGGTTGAACCAGCAGTTCTTGAGAAAGCCCTTCTTCAGGCAGGTAAAAAGCGCTGGGCTCAGCTCGTCTAATTGGTAATGGCCACTAAATAAGGAAACTTACATATGTGGAGACAGTTTGCTTTAGCCGTAGCAGTTGTACTGGTTCTTTGTTATGTACCGGGATATCTTTTTTCTCGTGCTCTTGGCACTAAACGAATGACATCCCTTGTGGTAGCTCCGCTTATTTCGGTCTGCCTTATTGGCTTTTCTGGAATTGCCATCTACCCTCTGGGTCTAAAAGGTGTAACGCCGCTTTTGGGAGGCGTTGGTCTTTTTATTCTGATTGCTGCTGGGCTTGCGTATCTGATTCAGAAAATCAGACCCCTCCAGGAAAATCAATCTCATGCAAACCTTGGCGAGAAGGACTCTCTAAACGGAGTCTTTCTCTTAGTAACTGCTGTTATCTCTACTGCAATATTCTTTGTTATTTTCCACAAGGCAATTAGAAACCCCTCATGGTTCTTGCAGTCCGCTGATAATTATGCGCATCTTGCATACATTACAAGAAGTGTTCAATCGGGCATTTATTCCATGCTGCATGCTGCCTTTTATACAGGAGCAAGGCCAGAGTTTCAGACTCCCTTCTTTGATGAAGGCTTCTATCCAAATGCGCTTCATTCGGTAGCTGCTGTTGCTACGACCATAACCGGTCTTAATGAAGTACTGACAGAAAACGTTGTGTGGTTTGTCTCTGTGGCAGTTATATATCCAGTTGGTATTTGCGCACTGCTTCAAACAATAGGAAAGAAAAACCTCGTTGCCAGCGTTCTAACCTCATTTGTAGTTTTTGCACAGCTGGCATTTCCTCTTCGAATGGTCACTGTTCATGCAGTATTTCCAAACGTAATGGGATTCTGCGCTGTTCCTAGTGCTGTTGTACTTTTCATCTTGATGCTCAATGGTGCTGTTTCGGACAAAAATGATTCTGCTGCTGAACAGCTAAAGTCGGCTTCGTTTGTAAATCCAAGGCTAGTGCTTTTGTGTGTGATGGGTATTCTCGCCCTTGCTATGATGCATCCAAGCGCAGATTTCTTCTGGGCTATCTGTGTTTTACCTTATGTGCTTTGCAGTTTCTTGCCACGACTTACTAACTTCCTTCAAGACAAATTCACGCTTTCAAAAACAAAAGGTATTGCGCTTTTAGCGGTTATGGAAGTTGTAACAGCTGGCCTTGCGGTTGGCATTTGGGTTTTCCTGCTTAATACAAGCTTCTTGGCTCCTACGGTCAATTTTGTGTGGGAGATTTATGTCAAACCGCTTGCAGCAGCTCAAACCGTATTGAACTTTGGCTTGCTCATGAACATGCCACAAATTCTCTTTGCGGTTGCGTTCTGGATTGGATTTGTTAGCTGCATTTTGAACAAGAATTATCGCTGGCTCACTCTGGCGTTTCTCATGACTGCCGTCATTTATGTGGCTAGTCTTTCTGATGTGCTTCCTATTAAGAGGTTTTTCTCGGGATTTTGGTATACCGATCCAGAAAGAACTGCCGCGATGGTAGCAATAGCAGCAGTCCCTGTTGCAATTATTGGCATGGAAACCGCTATTACGCTTTTGTTTGATCTGATTAAACACGGAATTAAGACAGTTAAAGAAGGCAACAAAGGCGAGAAAATCAACTCAGAGAATTCTGCTTGCACCATTTCTGCAAATGGAGATCAATCATCCTGTAAGCCCTGCATGTTTATTAAAAACTCCGGCATTCTCATGAGCATCGTGGCGGTGTTATGGGGCTGTGTACTTTTGAGTCCGTGGAACTTGGCAAGCCTACCTAGAAAAGAGCATAGCGAAATCCGTTATGGCATCATTTGGCTTAATGAGGTCTTTGAGCCTCGTGAGCATACAACTTATAAGGCAAGTGAGGATGAGTTTGTAAAAAAAGCTCTCCAGATTGTTGGTAATGACCTGGTAGTTAATAATCCTTACGATGGCTCGCTTGTTCTGAACTCACTTTATGGCATGAACATTTTCTACCGGGCAAAGGTAGAATCGGAAGAATTGCCACAAAGTGTAATTATTCGTACAAAGCTTAATGAGGTAGCTACTAATCCAGAGGTTCAGCAGGCGGTCCGAGAAACTGGAGCAAGATATGTCCTGTTGTTAGATTTAGAAAATCCAGCTTTATTAGGAGACCAAAGCTATTATTTCTCAGGTTTACAGATTACTGATGAAATTCCTGGATTTGAGATTGTTCTTCAAGAAGGACCTTATAGACTGTATAGAATCACCGCTGTTGAGTAAGACTTTGGTAAGATTACATATCAATATCGTCCTAAACGGTGTTTAGCGGGAAGCCCGATTGATGGGGAGTAATTTTGAAAGGCATTATTCTTGCAGGAGGTAGCGGTACCAGGCTTTATCCGCTGACAACCGTTACATCTAAACAGCTTTTACCTGTTTATGACAAGCCAATGATTTACTATCCGCTGTCAACGCTTATGCTTGCAGGTATTAGAGATATTTTGGTTATCTCCACGCCACGCGATCTGCCAAATTTTAAGAAACTCTTGGGTGACGGCTCTGACTTCGGTATCTCCATCAGTTATGCCGAGCAGCCTTCTCCCGATGGGCTTGCTCAGGCATTTGTTATTGGTAAAGAGTTTATTGGTGATGACGCTGCAGCTTTGATTCTTGGAGACAACATCTTCTTTGGAAATGGCCTTTCAGGACTTGTGAGAAAAGCTGCTCAGCAGGCACAAACTGCTGGTCGTGCCACAGTTTTTGGCTATCACGTTGATGATCCAGAGCGTTTTGGCGTTGTTGAGTTTGATAAGAACTACAACGCTATTTCAATTGAGGAGAAGCCAGCTCATCCAAAATCTAACTACGCAGTAACCGGACTTTATTTCTACGATCAACGTGTTACTGAGCTGGTAAAGCAGGTTCAGCCAAGCGCTCGTGGTGAGTATGAGATTACTGACCTTAATCGACTCTATCTTGACGATGGCACGCTTGATGTTGTTACTCTTGGTCGTGGCTTTGCGTGGCTGGATACAGGAACTATGGAGTCTCTTTTTGAGGCATCTACCTTTGTTCGTACTGTTGAGACTGCGCAAGGTCTGCCTGTAAGTGTTCCAGAAGAAATTGCTTTTGAGAACGGTTGGATTGACAGCTCTAAACTTATCGAGTGTGCAGAACGCTACGGTAAATCAACGTATGGTGAGCACCTCAAGAGCGTTGCAGAGGGACGTATTCTTCCTTCTGAAAAAGGGGAGTAACATGCGGATTCTTATTACTGGCTCTCATGGTCAGTTAGGCAATGAACTCAAACGTCTTTTTG
>JABZHE010000034.1:0-7651 GCA_015259025.1 Atopobium sp.
ACACTTTCAACTCAGACGATAGTTTCTGCACTGGGAGTTATGCTTCTGAGCATTATAGGAACGTTTGTCTGCGCTCATTTTAAGAGTGAGAATTTCTGTGACGCTAATTTCAGTATGGCTGGCGCTAAGCGTGCGGAAATTGGAGATACACTGCGCCGCTTGCCCATGGGTTATTTTAACGAGAATAGCCTTGGAGAAGTAACAGCTGTTATGACCAACCAGCTGGATGTAATGCAAAATCTTGGTGGCTTGCTCTATATGATGGTTTTTGGTGGTTTGGCCTTAACAGCAATTATTGTTGCATTCCTGTTTGTATTTTGTTGGCAGTTAGGCCTTATAACTGCAGCTACGTTTGCACTTTTCTGCATAACAATGGAGGTCTTGCAGGCCTACGTGCGTAATACATCAGATGATTATGTGGCCGCAAATACTACTTTGATTAGCTCCGTCCTTGAGTATGTTCGCGGCATTAGCGTGGTAAGGGCATTTTCCCTTATTGATGATGCTGAGGGAAAGTACGCCAAAGCAGTTGATGATTGCCGTGTCCAAGCGCTCAAACTTGAGTTTAAGGCGCTTCGTTTCTCTGTTCTGCAGATGGTTATCTCCAAGGCTACAAGCATTATTATGTGCCTGGTATCAGTTGGACTATGGCTATCTGGAACACTCGATACAGCTACGTGCTTAACCGTAGTGGTTATGTCGTTTATGTTGTTTAGCCGTCTTGAATCCGCTGGTCGTTTCTCAACTATTCTGCGTAACATTGAAATTGCAATGGAGCAAACAAACGCTATTCTCGCCACTCCTGCAATGGAAGAGGGAGAAGGTTTGGAGAAAGCGGATTCTTGCGACATAGAGCTTTCTCATGTCTCGTTTGGCTACGATGACAGGCAAATTCTTGAAGATGTGAGTCTATCTATTCCCGCAGGCACCTCTTGTGCCATTGTAGGTCCAAGTGGATCTGGCAAAACAACTCTTGTCCGTTTGATTGAACGCTTCTGGGATGTGAATACAGGCCAGGTTACGCTTGGTGGACGCGATGTACGTGACTATAAGGTTGACGCTCTGCTCCAAAATTTCTCTACTGTTTTCCAGGGAGTTTTCCTGTTTGATGACACTATCGAGAACAACATCAAGTTTGGTAATCCAGATGCAACTCATGAGCAAGTAGTTGACGCGGCTCGGCGTGCTTGCTGCGAAGAGTTTATCCAGGCATTACCTGAGGGATACGAAACACGCTTAGGAGAAGGTGGATCAATGCTTTCTGGTGGCGAGCGCCAGCGTCTTTCTATTGCGCGCGCTATCTTAAAAGATGCGCCGATTGTGGTGCTTGATGAGGCAACGGCTAATGTTGATCCAGAAAACGAGCTTGAACTTCAGCGTGCAATCGCAGAACTCACCAAGTCTAAGACCGTTATTATGATTGCCCATCGCCTAAAGACGGTGCGTAAAGCAAATCAGATACTTGTCCTGGATAAGGGCCGTATTGTGCAAAGAGGCACTCACGAATCACTGATGGCAGAAGGCGGCATCTACGCTGATTTTGTTAACATGCGCGAGAAAACCGTCGGCTGGAAAATTGCCTAACTGCTGGTAAGACGCTAAAAATATCCCACGTAAAAATATCTCACGTAAAAAAATATGCACCCAAGCTTGTGCTTGGGTGCATATAACGTTACAGCTGAAATGCGGTTTACTGAACCTGGCAAATCATAGCAACATTAGTTGAAGTGGTGTAGTCACCAAGACGTGGGCTGGTATGAGGATCACCAGCAGTCAGAACAACAATATCGCCAGTCTCTACAACGCCAACCTCTTTTGCAACGTTCAAAGCGTTGTACATGGTGTTAGAAAGTGTACCCTGCTCAGAGGTCTTGAATGCATAGACGCCCCAATAGAAGCAAGTGCGACGAACTGCCTCATCAGATGGAGACATTGCATACAGAGGACGCTTTGGACGGAAGTTAGAAACAAGGCGAGCGGTACGGCCAGAGTGTGTTGGGCAGATGATGCACTTTGCGTCAACACGGATTGCCATATCAACTGCAGCAAAGCCAGTAGCGCCATTGACATTCTTAAGGCCCTCACGCTGGTGATAAACATCCTTGACTGGCAGGTACTTCTCGGTCTCCTTGCAGATGGAAGCCATAGTCTTTACTGCCTCAACAGGGTACTTACCAGCTGCGGACTCACCAGAAAGCATGACGCAGTCAGTGCCGTCGTAGATTGCGTTAGCAACGTCGGTAACCTCTGCACGGGTTGGGCGAGGGTTGCGAATCATAGAATCAAGCATCTGGGTTGCGGTGATGACAGGCTTGTAAGCATCGTTGCACTTCTTGATGACAGTCTTCTGGATGTGAGGAACCTCAGCTGCAGGAACCTCAACACCAAGGTCACCACGGGCAACCATGATGCCGTTAGAAGCTGCAAGAATCTCGTCAAAGTTCTTTACGCCAAGAGCAGACTCAATCTTAGGGAAGATCTGTACGTTAGGAGTGCCCATCTCACGGCAGATGTTACGAATCTCCTCAACTGCAGCGCCATCACGGATGAAGGAAGCAGCAATTGCGTCAATACCAAGCTCGCAACCAAACATGATGTCTGCGCGGTCCTGCTCAGTGACGGAAGGAAGGCCAATGTTAACGTTAGGAACGTTTACACCCTTCTTCTCGCCAAGCTCACCACCGTTGATGATCTTGCAGTGCATGTCGGTGCCCTCAACGTGATCAACCTCAAGACCAATGAGGCCGTCATCAATAAGGATGATAGAGCCCTTCTTGACCTCTTTTGGAAGATTCTTGTAGTCAAGCGAGAAGCGCTGAGCATTACCAATGACATCATCATCGGTGGTTACAATGACGGACTCACCAGTAGTAAGGGTGACCTTCTTGCCATCCTCGAGAAGACCGGTGCGAACCTCAGGTCCCTTTGTATCAAGCATGATAGCAATAGGAATACCAAGCTCATCAGAGATAGAACGAACGCGACCAATCATAGTGCGGTGATACTCATGGCTACCGTGCGAGAAGTTGAAGCGTGCGACGTTCATGCCAGCAAGAATGAGCTCACGAAGGACCTCATCACTTTCTGTAGCAGGACCCATAGTACAAACAATCTTGGTCTTTTTGCGAGCCATATCTCTCCTTTTCATAGGAATTGAAATCACATTCAGATATCAATAGTAACCGTTTTTGAACCGATTGTTTCTCTGGCGCTTAGCAAACCACACTTTTATCAACGTAGTCAGTGCCCTCAGCAAAAGCAGTTGCGTTATCAAGCGTAACCTGAGCAATTTGTGAGAGAGCCTCATGAGTAAAGAATGCCTGGTGGCTTGTCATGACTACGTTAGGGAAGGAGCAAAGGGTAGAAGTAACTGAGTCAAAGACCTCAGCACCACGGTCCTTATAAACGTTTGGATTTTCTTCTTCATAAACGTCAAGGCCACAAGCACCAATCTTGCCAGAAAGAATGCCGCGAATAAGAGCCTTGGTGTCAATAAGTCCTCCGCGACCAGTATTAACGAGAATGACGCCATCTTTCATCTTTCCGATGGTCTTATCGTTAATCATGTGATAGCTCTCATCATTCAAGAAAGCGTGGAGTGAAATAAAGTCCGAACGCTCCCAGAGCTCATCGTAGCTGACATACTCATCAACAACGTGCTCGTCATTGACAAGGCTCATATTTGGATAGAGGTCTGCGCCAAGGACGTGCATGCCAAAGCCTTTGCAGATACGGCAAAGTGCTGCACCAATACGACCAGTTCCAACAATGCCGGCAGTTTTACCGTGAAGCGTATCGCCAACAAGGCCAACAAGTGAGAAGTTATTCTCGCGAATTCTGATGTAACCACGGTGAATACGACGGTTAGCGGCAAGTGCAAGACCCATTGCGTGCTCTGCGATTGCCTCAGGGGAGTAAGCAGGTACGCGCGTAACCGTAATGCCAAGGTCTTTAGCAGCGTTCACGTCAACAGCATCAAAGCCAGCGCAGCGCATAAGCAGAAGCTTAACGTCAAAACCGGCAAGAATCTCAAGGGTCAGAATTGAGGCGTCTGCGTTAACAAAAGCGCAGACAGCGTCATAACCCTTGGCAAAGCCTGCGGTCATAGGCGTAAGGTTTGACTCGATGTAGTCGATTGAGATGTCTGGATACTTTGGAAGCTCAAGGTTGAAAGAATCCTTGTCGTAACTTTGAGCACCATAAAACAGGATTTTCATAGCTGCCTCCTTGCCAAAACTAACGTTTGGCTTATGTTGTTATGTTCTGCGTTTATTGTACCCCTTGGATAACAATTATTTGCCACATAACAGGAGTTTTAAGAAATATTTATGAGGTTTGAAAAAAAGAAGAATACGGTAAAATGATAGAGCATTGTAAGGTCCTATGATAGGACGTTGTAAGGTCCTGACACGGCAACCTTGGTGAGCCCTTGCCCCTCTCCTGGGGAATTATGATCGGGCATCAATCTGTCAGGTAGAAACCCAGGAGGAACTTTGAAAGAGTATCTTTCAAGTGCGGCTGATGTAATCAGTGCGCAAAAAACTGATGCTGAAGTTGGTCTGTCTGATGCAGAAGCAGCTTCGCGTCTTGAGGCTCATGGTCTCAATAAGCTTAAAGAGGCTCCAAAAGAATCAATTATTAAAAGATTCTTTGCGCAGATGGCAGATCCTATGGTCATCATGCTTCTTGTAGCTGCCGCTATTTCTGCTGCTGAAGGCATTTATACCGGAGAAGGCGGAGTTGCAGACGTCGTAATTATTCTGTTTGTTGTTGTTATTAATTCTGTTCTTGGTGTTGTCCAGGAGGGCAAAGCCGAGGAAGCCCTTGCTGCTCTGCAAGAGATGAGCGCAGCTCAGAGCAAGGTTATCAGGGACGGCCGCCTTGAGACGGTTGCCTCAACCGAGCTTGTTGTGGGCGATATCATCCTGCTTGAGGCAGGTGACTCTGTCCCAGCCGATTGCCGCATTCTTGAGAGCGCTTCTATGAAGGTAGAGGAGTCTGCGCTTACAGGTGAATCAGTTCCTGTCGAGAAACACGCGGAGACCCTCAGTCTTACTGACGGCGCTGACGATATTCCTTTGGGTGACCGAAAGAATATGTGCTACTCCGGATCTATTGTGGTCTATGGACGCGGCCGTGCAGTTGTTGTTGCAACAGGCATGGACACTGAGATGGGTAAGATTGCAGACGCAATCTCTCAGGCAGAAGAGGGACAGACTCCACTTCAGATTGCCCTTGATAAGCTTTCCCACACACTTACTATTCTTGTTGTTGTCATCTCGCTGCTTGTCTTTGCAACAGGATTTATCAAGCACGGCGCTGAGATGCTTGGCAACTTTGACCTTATCCTAAGCACGTTTATGGTTGCAGTTTCTCTTGCAGTAGCTGCAATTCCAGAGGGTCTTGTTGCTGTTGTTACCATCGTTCTTTCTATGGGTGTTACCAGAATGAGCGAGCGTCACGCTATTGTTCGTCGACTTACCGCAGTTGAGACCCTTGGTTGTACTCAGGTAATTTGTTCCGATAAGACCGGTACTCTGACTCAGAACAAGATGACTGTTGTCCGTCATGAGACAGAAAACCTTGACGCACATGTTCGCACCATGGCACTGTGCTCGGACGCTACCTGGGATGATGCAGAACAGGTAGCAAAGGGTGAGCCTACTGAGGCTGCTCTTGTTGCAGACGCTGCAAAACTTGGATACACCACAAGTGACCTTGCTTCTTCTCGTCCTCGCATCGGCGAGGCGCCCTTTGACTCTGTTCGTAAGATGATGTCTGTTGTGGTGCGCACCCGCTCCGGCAAGGTTGTACAGCACACTAAGGGTGCACCTGACGAGGTACTTGCTCGTTGCACCAAGATTATGACAAGTGATGGCGTTATTGACCTCACCGATGAGGCTCGCTCTGAAATTTTGGCTCAGAACAAGTCCATGGCTGACCAGGCACTTCGCGTTATGGCATCTGCTCGTCGCGATTGGGGAACAGAAGCTCCTCAGAGCTATGATCCAGCTCACCTTGAGCATGACATGGTCTTTGTTGGACTCTCTGGCATGATTGACCCAGTTCGTCCTGAGGTTAAGGGTGCTGTTGCAGAGGCTCATGAAGCTGGTATGCGCACCGTTATGATCACAGGTGACCACATTGATACGGCCGTTGCTATTGCGGTTGAGCTGGGCATTATTACCGATCGCTCTCAGGCAATTACCGGCGCACAGCTTGATAAGATTTCTGATGAAGAATTTGATCAGCGTATTGAGACAATTGGCGTTTATGCACGTGTTCAGCCTGAGCACAAGGTCCGCATTGTTGATACCTGGCGCAAGAAGGGCATGGTTACGGCCATGACAGGCGATGGCGTTAACGATGCTCCTTCCATCAAACGTGCTGATATTGGTATTGGTATGGGCATTACTGGTACCGACGTTACTAAGGGCGTTGCAGATATGGTTCTGGCAGACGATAACTTTGCCACCATCATTAGCGCGTGCGAAGAGGGAAGACGTATCTACGACAACATTCGTAAGTGTATCCAGTTCCTCTTGAGCTCCAACCTCGCTGAGGTTATTTCCGTCTTTATTGCATCTCTGGTTGGCTTTACTATTCTTCAGCCTACTCACCTTCTGTGGATTAACCTGATTACCGACTCTCTGCCTGCGCTTGCTATGGCTACCGAGAAAGCTGAACCAGGCATTATGAAGCGCAAGCCTCGTAATCCTAAGGATGGAATCTTTGCGGGTGGCGTTGGCTTTGACTGCCTTGTTCAGGGCTCTATCATTGCTCTTCTCACCCTTGCCAGCTATTTTATTGGCCACTACTTTGAGTATGGAACCTTTGATATCTCTCAGGTTATTACTAACCCAGAGGCTGGCGTCGAGGGTATGACCATGGCGTTCTTGACGCTTTCTATGGTTGAGATGTTCCACTCCTTCAATATGCGTTCTCTGCGTGGTTCCATCTTTAAGCTGACCAGCCAAAACATTTGGCTGTGGGGTTCCTTTGTTATGTCTTTGATTCTTACCTTTGTGGTAATTGAGACACCACTTTCTCAGGCGTTTGGCTTTGCTGAGATTGGTTTTGAAGAGTACGCCATGGCAATGCTTTTAGCTGCATCTATTATTCCTCTGATGGAGCTGTACAAGGCTGTTATGCGTTCTGTGCAGAAAAACAAAGCATAAGGTAGGGAGCACTCTTGTCCGCTAAGCGTACAAAAAGTTCCAAGAAACTAGGAGCCGGCAGGACTCAAGGGTCACTGCCGGCCCTTTCTTCATTGCTGGATGTTCCAACGTTTGAACAGTTGACTCCATCGTCGGCCCAGACGCAGGCTTATGCAGATGTTGTATCTGAGCTTGAAGCTCAAGGGGTTTCTCGCCAGACGATGACTATGGCTTGCGTTGTCCGTCTGGATAGGGGATTTCCTGCGGTTGTTTCGGAGCAGGGAGTGTTTCGCGCCGAGTTTGCCGCGCGCGTGACTAAGGGCCAGAACTCTACGGTGGCCGTGGGAGACTGGGTATGTGCGCGCATTCCGGACTCGCACGATATGGGTATCATCGAGGCAGTTCTGCCGCGAGAGACCGATATTGCACGCTGGAAGGGCGGAGCTCGTGGTCAAAAGCAGACTTTGGCCGCCAACGTTGATTTGGTTCTTGTG
>JABZHE010000035.1:0-7560 GCA_015259025.1 Atopobium sp.
GGCCTCTTTTATCTGCGCGCTAATCAAAAAACACTTTCCTATGAACAGAAGATTCAGCTCCTTACTATTGAGAGCGCACTGAACACTGCCCTCTTTGCAGAGCGATACTTTCTTGATGCAAATATGGCATCTGAACTTGACTTACTTGCTTTTGAGCAAAAGATTGTCTCTACCATGATGAAGCAATCTCGCCCCCGTTGTGCCACTACTCAAAGCACCCAAGAAGACGGCGAGTGGGTTGTCCGCAAAGCCATCTCTCTACACATTGAAAGCCTGCGTCTATCTCAGCGTCTTGTCACTGAGTTTAGGACCAACGTACACAAGGGAATTGCCGCCTTTAGGGTACACCTGGCCCTTCCAGAGCAGTTCCCAAGAAGCTTTCTTGGCGCAGATGGAAGTATCAAAGAAGCAACCTTTGATGACCTCAGCCGTGCGGCAACCGCTTACAACTTACACCTTGGTATGCTCATCACCGCAAGTGCTTTTAGAAGCTCGAAGAGGATTAACGAGGTATGGCTCTCTGGCATATGCAATACAAACAAGCTGCATGCCTGTCTTTTCTCGTTCCACATTACTCGCAAGCAATTTGAAGATACAAACATTACAGAAGAGACTAATCCGCTTTCTGTCTATCAGCTCTGGAACGCGCAAATCGACGAGGCAGATGGCATTCTTCATGCGGTTCATCCACTCTTTACCTTAGATGATGAGATTTTCTGTCCACCCAGTAGATACGATTTTGTTGAATCGTCTCAAAAACGCCTTGATAGCGTCGCAGCTCACGCACTAGGCACCGATGAAGTGTCGGGGCTTTCTATTGATGAAGGTCAGGCGCGAGAAGAAATTATCACCAAAATTTTGCGCAACCTCTCTTCTTCTACAGAAGAAAACGTCCGCACTATCTTGTCGTATACCGCAAACTCCACCGATCCTACGGTGCGAGCTGCAGGAGAACGCGTGGTTTCTCGCTTTATTAAGGGCACGCTTGCAGAAGATGACTTTGAGGCTATTTCAGAAGAATTTGTTGACGGAGGCGTTCTTTCCTTGGCGGTCACCAAGGCCCAGCGTCTTATTAGCGAGAAAAACTATCAAGACGCAGAACTGCTCCTACGTGAAGCGCTGGACTCCGTTGATGGCAATAACACCTACACAGATACAACCACCACTCAGTGGCGCGTATTTATGAACTACGTCGATCGAGTGCTCTACAACAGAATTCTCTCTAATCCCGAGAAAAACACTCGTCTAGCTCCTATGTCTTACTTTGAAGCACATCTTCTGATATCTATTGCTCAGACGCTCCAGGGGCAAACTCAAGGTGCTCTTCAGCACGCGAGAAGGGCTGTTGAGATTGCTCCTCTTAGCATGAGTGCAAGGCTACACCTCTCCCACTGTCTTGAAGAGTCGCTGGACATTACTGCAGCGGCAGATGAGCTCAAGAAGCTCCTGCTGCTTGCCCATGACCCCGAGAGTATTGGGTTTGGCTATTACCGCATGGCATTCTTCCAGTGGCGTTTGCGACATCTGAAAGCCGCCCAAGCCTGTTATCAGTTTGCCTTGAAGTTCTTACCAGGAGCTACATTTATTATTGGCACCGAGACAGCAATTCTCGCGCAAAGTGAGCCTGAGTTTAGCTGCGAAGATATGAACGATGATGAGATTTACGCCACGCTCATAAAAAATCAAATTCCTGTTGCTCCGACAGATGAAGTCTCTACTATTTTCTTGGATGGTACGCGAGCCTCGCTTGATGCAGAGCTTTTTAGTGTGGCTAAGAACTTCATGATGAACCTAGGAATTATGACTAAAGATGACGTCTACTTTGACATGCTCAACTCCATTGAAGGAGAGCCTGATAGATAAGATAACTCAACTCAAACTCACATAGAATTGGCATAAAAAAAGGAGTTCCGATTTCTCGGAACTCCTTTTGCATAATGTGCTGTGGCTTTTACAGCTCATTCATTACGCGAACAAGCTTTACCGCATAGTTCTTATCCGTTGCCCACGTTCCAGCAAGCTTGCGGATAATGTTTGCCTTCCTAGAAAGAATCCAAGCACTGTAGCGAGGGTCAACTTTTTGAGCCTCGCTTGGATCAACGGTCAGTGGCTCATAACCTGCGTATGCACGAAGGTGCAAAGCCTGTGCACGAAGTCCCTTAAGAACGGTATCAAACGAGAGTCCGCGAACACCGTTTCCAGTTGCACCAAGACCACCAAAGTTACACTGCTCAGGGAGGACATCGCCACCAAAGCGGAGGTTACCCGTCTCAATCATGACCTGTGCATAGAGAAGTTCTGGACGAACTCCCTCATCAATTGCAGCCTGCCATAGCTGATTTACAAAATCGGTTCCTGTTGCAGCACCCTTCTCGGCATAGACAGCTGGATAAGCAGAACCTACGCGCTTGTTGAAATCTCGCTGAAGGTCCTCTTTCGTGACAAGAGGCGCTCCAAGAACGCTAGTGCGATCAGAGAAATTACCACGAGTTGGCTCAATTGGAGAACCGTCATCAGCTGGAGTGTTGTTAGCGTCTCTAGTATCTCCGCCATTACCACCGTTGTTGTTATCTGCAGACTTGATGTCAAGAACGCCATTTGCATCTGCGTAAGCAACACGACCATCAGGAAGAGTGACATTTTGAGAGCGCAACAATCCATTGCTCTGGTCGAAGTAATAGTATGAGCCGTTAATTACCTGAAGACCAAAGAGAGCACCGTGCTCTTTTGTATTTGGATCAAAGTACCATGTCTTGCCATTTGGAGTATTAAACCAACCAGAAACAAGAGCACCATTAGATTGAGCCCAAGCCCAGACATTATTAGGCATCTCTACCCAGTCATTAGCCTTCATGCCGCTATTGGCATCAACGTAGTATGAGCCGCTAGCTGTGATAACAAGTCCAGTCTTCATCAGTGGATACTCAGCATTCTCATCAAAGTAGAACCACTTGCCGTTAGACATGTACTTCCAGCCAGAGTAAAGAGTGCCGTCGTCATTAAGCCAGATCCAATCGCCATTAGCAAGATTGACCCAACCGCCGTAAATCAGACCACGATTCTGATCAATGTAGTACTTCTTGTTTCCGTCAGTCATAAGACCAAAGGTAGCGTGATAGCTGTTGTTAGCATCAAAGTAGAACCACTTGCCATTTGGCATGTACTTCCAACCTGCGTGCAGAGAGCCATCTCCTGTCGCCCAAGACCAAGAATCATCAGCCTGGTGGACCCAGGAATTCTTTGCCATTCCATTAGTCTCATCAAAGTAATAAGACTTACCTGAAATGGTCCTCTGGCCAAGAGCGGCAGCGTTATGAGGTGCAGCTGCGTCAAAGTACCAAACCTTACCATTTGACGTAGTAAACCAGCCAGAAACAGCAATTCCCCTAGCATCAAAATAATGCCAGCCGTCATCGTCTTTAAGCCATCTGCTTACGTAAGCAGTGCCGTTGTCGTCAGAATACATCCATCCTTCAGCAGCTCTGCGCCAGCCATAGGATTCTTTAATCTTAGCGTCATAGTTTGTCTGTCGGGTTACTTCTTGACCGTCAGAAGATCTTGCTGTGATATACAGGGTGTAACGACCGCTAGCAGGAAGTGTAAAGGTAGACGAAGTTGCCGTAGTGTTAGATGCAACCGTTACCTTTGTTCCATCTGGACCAACATAGCTGTAAGTAAATGTTGCGTCAGTAACTACGCCAGTAAGAACTGGCTTTAGAGTGACGTCACTATCCTTTTGAGTTACTGAAACACTACTCATGCTCCACCAGGTATCAGAGCTGTACATTTCCCAAATTGCCCATGCATCTGCCCAGCCAATGTAGTCAACCTTGGAATTATCGCCAAGGTCTTTAAACTCAGCAGCATGTGCTGGATTAGAGATGAATTGATGCTCAATAATTACGCCAAGAATTCCCTTTTGACGAGCATAGCGGACAATACCGTAATAATCGGACTCATCGCCATTCTCGTAATAGTCTGTTCCGTATTGGTCGTTGTAGCCACGTTCTGTTGCGCCGTCACCGCGGGTAACAATACCAACTTTATTTCTGAGGTAATAGTTAACCTTACCGGCAAAAATTTGACCGGAGAGATAAAGGTCATAGTTGTAGCTTACCTTATGAGGAACAAGTACCTCTGAGCCCGCTGCAGATGCAGGGCCGGCATTGTAGTGAAGCGAGATGATGGCACAAGCGTTTGCGTCAACAGCACGCTGTACGCGCGTCTTGATCGATGGATCCTCGTGTTCTCCACGAACAACAACAACCTGTACACCCCATTTTTCCAGATACTTCTTGGCATACATGGCAGTTGCCCAAGCCAGATCTCCCTCTTTGAGTCCAAAGTAGGTAGCACCTGGATCTCTGCCTTCAAGGCCATCACTGTGACCTGGGTCAAGCGCAATAGGTCTGCCAGTTGCACGAGCAAGTGCTACGGCATCTTTTAGCGATTCACTCTGGATAATGTTTCCTTGGGCATCCATTGTGGTGTAGGTAGTTGCATATGCGTTTTGAACTGTTGTTGCAAACAATGCTGCGACAACAAAGAACAAAATAGCAAGCAATTTACCGCGAGTATTAAATAAGCTGCGTTTCATGCGGTCCTCCGAAAAGTATTGGTTTACTCCTCTTCATACTTGCTAAAAGTTTACACTAGACTGGCACGTTAACAATAAAAAACACAAGCTCACCGCAACTTGATTGGAACTCTGTGATTTTCTCGACACTAGAAGATATTCTTGCAACAGATTTTGAAGCAGCAATCTTTGATTTTGATGGCACTATTGCTCACACGCACCATATTTGGAAGCTTGTTGACCAGGAGTTTTTTGAGTCGCGAGGAATCCCTTACACTCCAGAAATTGGCAAGATTCTCTCCCCTCTTGGATTTGAAAGGGGAGCCGAATGGGCAATTGCCACCTATGGGCTAAAGGAAGATCCAGAAAAGATTGTCGCCGAGTGGAAAGAACTCAGTAAAAGCTTCTTTGTAAACTCCGTGCAGCTTCGACCTGGTGTTGTTAATTTTATTGGCAAGTTACAAGAAAAAGGCATCCCTACTGCATTGGCAACTGTCAACGAGCCAGAGCTTCTTGCTCTTCTTGAGCCTCGTTTACATCTATCCACTCTGTTTGATACTCAGGTGTTTGCAGCAGATGTTGGATCTGCAAAAGATGAACCTCATCTGTATCTTGAGGTCCTTAAACGCCTTAATACTCCAGCCGAGAAAACAATTCTGTTTGAAGACATCCCACTGGCTCTTCAGACAGGAAATTCTGTTGGCCTTATCACCTGTGCTGTCAATTGTGATGATGAGCATCAAGATATCGAGAAACTCTCTGAACTTGCTGACCTTACCATCAAGCACTGGTATTAAAGCTCTTGGTTACTGCAACTGTATAAATAGCGATGTAACAAAAAAGGAGACCCGAAGGTCTCCTTTTGATGGTAGTGTTCGCAAGTACTAGATCTTGTGGACGCTAGAAGCCTGGAGCTTACCGTTCTGGCCGGTGGTAATCTCAAACTCGACAGGCTGACCCTCATCGAGAGTCTTGAAACCGTCCATCTGAATCTCGGAGAAGTGTACGAACAGATCGTCGCCATCCTCACGAGAGATGAAGCCGTAACCCTTGTCTGGATTAAACCACTTTACAGTACCCTGAGCCATTTCGTGCCTTTCTTTCTTAGCCCCGCAGGGCAAAACTGCGCCTGTGGAGCGCGATACCGTGACGTTTCGCCACGTGGAATATAATAACCTTAATCAACAACTTATGTGGCGAGAAACCACTCATGGAGATTTTCACACCATCTACCGGAAGAGCCACAGGTAATCAAGCTGTTTTCCAGCATTTATTTATGGATATATCTGCTATTAAACGTTTTTTATCTCATTAGTTGAGCATTTTTTCATAGAAGATAGAGAATTTGTATAGGATTAATTTACGGGAACAATAACAGACATATCAAACTATTATTTATATAGAAAGTTATCCCTTCAAAAAAGGATATGCAAATGAAAAAGAAGACATGTTTGTCCAGCAGGCCTTCAATGCAAAAGCTTATTGCAGTTGCTTCGTTGAGTGTAGCTCTACTTTGCGGACTCCACGCTGCTCCTGCTCTTGCAGAAACTACTGATACATCCACAGTAAGTGCCCCTGAATCAACTTCTAAATCCTATTATCCAAAGTGGAAAAAAGTTGATGGAAAGGTATATTTTTATACTGAAGATGGAACTATTCTAAAAAGTCAGTGGATTACTTATGACAGTCATCAATACTATGTAGATGAAACAGGTGCAGCAGCATCTGGTTTCTATACTACACCTGATGGCAAAACCTGGTATTTTGAGCCAGAGACATGGCTACCGCACGCTAGATATGGCTTATTTTATATTCTCGAAAATAAAAATACTCCTAATTATCACTACACTTACTACTACGTAGATAAAGATAACGGCTTGATAAAAAACAATTGGGTTAAAACAGATAAGGGTTGGAGCTGGGCAGGCGCTGATGGTCGTTTTACTGAAGGATGGTTTACTGCTCCTAATGGTAAAACCTGGTATTTAACTAGTGAAATTGGTTCGGGTGTTCCGGTTATTACTAAATCAGTTCCGGTCGATGGAAAGCTGTACTTCTTTGATACTTCGACAGGACTTTTACGAAATTCTTGGGTAAATTTGGGCCATGGTGTAGAAGCTTGGTATTGGGCTGGTCCAGATGGCGCTGCTATCTCTGGCTGGTTTAAAACTCCAGATGGCAAAACTTGGTATGCCGACCCAGAACATTACAATACAGTAGTAATGGGCGGAATAGATATTGATGGTAAATATTATTTCTTTGATCACAGTAATGGCCTTGTTACCCATGGTTGGATTGAGGATGATGGTGAATGGGCTTGGATTGAAACAGTTGGCTCTGTTTATTCTGGCTGGAAACACATGCCAAATGGTAAGTGGTTCTACTTTGATGAAAATGGAGAATTTCCTCTGCTTAAGAAAGGTGTCTTCACTATTTCTAGCGGAACTTATTACGTTGACGTAAATAATGGAATGACCGCTAACGATTGGGTGCAGCTCCCTAATGGCGGCTGGGCTTGGGCACAGTCAAGTGGTGCATTTGCTTCTGGTTGGTACACCACGCCAAATGGCAAAACTTGGTATTTTGATCCATCAGATCCACAGCATCCTGCAATGATTGGTGAGACTGAAATTAACGGTCAATCATATTATTTTGATTCAGGCTATGGTCTTCTGAAAAATGGATGGGTTCATAGAGCTGATGGTTCTTGGTCTTGGGCTGGAGAGAGTGGGGCGCTTCAATCAGGTTGGAAGCATATGCCTAATGGCAAGTGGTTCTACTTTGATACCAAAGATTCCAAGCACCGTATGCTTGTAGGTGTCATCCAAATTTCTAGTGGAACCTACTACATTGACGAATCTGCTGGAATGACCGCTAACAATTGGGTACAGCTCCCAGAAGGCGGTTGGGCTTGGGCACAGTCAAGTGGCGCATTTGCTTCTGGTTGGTATACCACACCAAATGGTAAAACTTGGTATTTTGAC
>JABZHE010000036.1:0-7557 GCA_015259025.1 Atopobium sp.
AGCAGAAAGAGCATCAGGAGCAGGAGCTCCAGCAACTACGTTAATCAGTCGCTCTTTATCATGTGTTCCAAACACATTCAAGCAAGAATAAAACGCCTCGTGAGGATAGTTTTCCCACAGTTCCTCAAGAGCAGAAGTTGTTGCCTCAGCACCAGCCTCATTCATCAAAAATGAAAGTATAGACTTGCGCAGAGGATAATTCATAGGTCCGTCGAGCTCAGAGCCTTCCAGATAATGCCTGAGTTTTCCGTACGCACGCTTATTACTTGCGTCCTCCCAGACCTCTCCAATAATGACCGCATCACTGCGTTCGGCAAGCGCTGCTGCACGAATCTTCTGAATGAATGAGTCAGAAATCTCGTCAGCAACGTCTAAGCGCCAACCGCGAGCTCCACGACGAAGCCACGTTCTAATAACGCCATTCTCGCCACAAATAAACTCCTGGTAATCAGGATTTTCAGACACAATAGTTGGCAGTGCATCAACGCCCCACCAACTCTCATACGTTCCATCCTCATGGAACGTAAACCAGTCGTCATAGTCCGAGCCAACCTGCTGAACTGCTCCTGGTTCAGAGTAGTTAGAAAATTTATTAAAGTATTTTGAATCAGCGCCACAATGATTAAAAACGCCATCCAAAATAATGGAAATACCATGCTCAGCTGCTTTAACGCAGAGGCGTTCAAAATCCTCTATCGTGCCCAGAACGGGATCAACTTCAAGATAATCCGCAATATCGTAGCGATGATTACTGGAAGCAGCATAGATGGGATTCAAATAAAGCGCAGTTATTCCCAGGTTTTCCAAGTAGGAAAGTTTCTCTTCAATACCAGCCAAAGAACCGCCGTAGAAATCCCACTCAGTCACGCGGCCGTTGGCATCTCGCTGATACTCAGGAGTCTTCTCCCAGTCTTCAACCAGCTGGCGAGAAACCCCATTTCTTGGAACAGCAAGCGCCTGCTTGGTACGTTCGTGCCAGTTTGCATCTCGTGCAAACCTGTCGGGGAAAATCTGGTAGACAACTCCCTCTTTGTACCAGCTAGGATCTTCTACACCCGCAAAGCTACCACGAGGCTCATAGCAAGTAATCTGAAATGATGGTGGCTCGCCATAGGCAAAGCTACCAACACCGGTGCATCTATTTTCTTGAGCACCATATGACCAAACTGCTCCGTCAGAAGCCTGAAGCTCAAAGCGATACCAAATAAGGCCTGTAGCAGCTGGTTTAACAATTGCCTCAAAGCACTGCGCATAGTCGGGTACACCAGTCGGAAACGCGCCAGCAAAATCACTCTTTTGCATCACAACGCGTTTCTCGCCAGACAGAGCTTGGGCCTCTGGAGACGATCCAGGGCCATACTCTTGCCAGAGACGAAGCGTTACTGATTGAACATCATCGTCCCAAGCAAATAGTCTGATTGTTGCTGAAGTACCTAGTTCTACCGCGCCTTTTGGATCTCTACAAACAATGTTTGAGGTGTTGTGAAAAGCCTGCATTCTTACCAATCTCGACGACGTACATACCTGATAATCTCAGGGTGTAGTAAATGATACACGTCAAGATATTCATTTGCAGCGTTATGCCAACTAAAGTCCTCTGTCATCGCCTGTTTTACAAGATTTGCCCACGCTTGTTTATCGTTTCTATAAACATCGGCGGCGTACAGAATAATATCTGCCATTTCATCTGCGTTTTGATTGGCAAAACTAAAGCCGGTTCCTTCTCCCGTAAACTGGTTGTACGGTTTAACCGAGTCTGCCAGACCACCCGTCTCGCGAACAACAGGAAGCGTGCCATAACGCATAGAAATCATCTGAGAAAGGCCGCAAGGCTCAAACTCTGAGGGCATCAAGAACATATCTGCACCTGCATACATGCGGTGAGAAAGCGCAATATCAAACTCAATACGTGCAGCCATACGGTTGCCATAGTGCTCATCAAAGAAGCGCATAGCATCTTCTTGTTCGGTATCGCCCGTTCCTAAAACAGCAACCTCAATACCTGCACAAATGAGACGGTCCATCGCATAGCGAATCAGGCCCAAACCCTTCTGGTTGGTCAAGCGCGTAACCATTACCGCAAGAGGTACATCAGGATTTACCTCAAGACCCAGCTCTTCTTGCAATTGACGCTTACACTCAGCCTTACCTTCCATATGACGTGCCGAGAAGTTCTGTGGAATATAAGAATCACTTGCAGGTGACCACGCACCAATATCAATACCATTCAGGATGCCGCGCAGTACACTTTGACGGCGACGGAAGATATCATCCATTCCCTCTCCGAAGTGCTCTGTCTGAAGCTCTTGGGCATACGTTGGGCTCACGGTGAGCAGATAATCAGAGTAGCAAAGCGCACCCTTCATAAAGTTGATAGAGCTTGCGTCACATCTCAGTTGATCAACCGCAGCTGGAATATCAGCAAGGCCAAGCACGTCGCTCAGCATCTTGTCAGTAAACTGGCCTTGGAACTTGACGTTATGAATGGAGAAGACCGTCTTAACGTTTTGGACCTCAGGGACACCCTGATACTGCTCACGCAGAAATACGGGTGCCAGTGCCGTTTGCCAGTCATTGCAGTGCAGAACGTCGCAGGAGAGCTCTGGGACGTGTGCAATCAGCTCACACAGAGCCTTGGAGAAGAACGCATAGCGCTCTCCATCATCAAAGTAGCCATAAAGGCCATCACGAGCAAAGTAAGACTCGTTATCTACAAAGTAAAAATCAACGCCTTCATGAACCAGATGCCACAGCCCACAATACTCAAAGCGCCACGAAAGAGGCACCTGAAGCTCATAGACCTTTTTCATCTTTTGTTTCCACTCGGGCTTAATAGAGCTGTAGAGTGGCGAGATAACCGCCACTCTTGCTCCTACTTTTTTAAGTGCTTGTGGCAATGAGCCCGAAACATCTCCAAGACCACCCGACTTGGAAAAAGGCGCTACCTCTGAAGTTGCATAGACAACACGAAGTTTGCGACGCTTGGAGACTTGGGACATTGTTACGCCACCCTCTTATTGTTTTTACGCTGAAGAAGAATCTCTTCGCTGGTACCACGAAGCTCAGTACCTGCAGGAATAATGTTAGAACGGTCTACAATAGCGTGCTCGACTACAGAACCTTCCTTAACAATGCAACCTTCCATCACAATAGAATCGCGTACTACTGCGCCACGCTCAATGATGACGTTACGACCAAGGATGGAACCGGTAACAGATCCACGGATACGGCAGCCTGCAGAAATAGTGGAGTTACTTACCTTTGAGCCAATCTCAAACTTTGCAGGAGCAGTATCGTGTGCTTTTGTCTTGATCGAGCGCTCTGGAGTAAAGAGTTCATTTGCTGGCATGGGGTTCAAAAGCTCCATGTTAGCCCGATAATAAGAGTTCTTTGAGAAGATAGATGCTACATGACCTTCAAAGTGGAAGGTGCGAACCTTGACACGGTTATAGTCAGCGTGGAGTGCCTCAAAAAGATCAAGATAATCAGTAGCTCTATACCAATCAAGCATGTCAATAAGCAGGTCGCGCTTGATAATAAAGCAGTCGAGAGAAGCCTCGTCTCCGCGCTGAACACCATTGTGCGTTTTAACTACACGGTCACCGTCAAGTTCAACACCAACAACGTCTCTATCGTTATAACGAGTGGTGTAGGTCATCATAGTGATGTCTGCATCGGACTCAAGGTGCTGGTCAAGCAGCTCGGTAAGATCAGAGTTGAAAACAAAATTTGAAGTAGACAACAGAACATACTCTGCATCAGTTCTCTCAAGATATGGCTTGTTGGAAATCAGATCTCTGAGCAGGAAACGAGCTCCTGCGTGGGAGGTACCAAAAGCAGATCCAGGCAGAATAAATAAACCACCGCTCTTACGGTCCAAGTTCCAGTCTTTGCCAGAGCCAAGATGATCGATAAGCGAGCGATAGTTAAAGGGCATGATTACGCCAACGGTACTAATGTCCGAATTAACCATATTTGAAAGAGGAAAATCTACCAGGCGATATCTTCCCAAGAAAGGCATGGATGCGATTGGGCGTACATCATTGGCGATTTCCATGTTAGTCGAAGCATAATTGCAGGTAATAAGTCCAATTACTCTATTCATTAGTGCTCACCTCTTTCAACCACTACATCATTTCCAACAACAGCAATCTCTTTATTAAGGTCAGAACTACCAACGTGGACGTTCTTCTCGACCACAGCATTCTCACCAAGAATTGCACGAATTACCACCGCGCCAGGTTTAACTTCTGCGCCAGGAAGAAGTACGGAGTCAATAACGCGAGCTCCCTCACCAATAACGGCATCGGTAGACAAAATTGAATGGCGAGAATAACCAAAGATCTGGCATCCGTTGCTTACCAGACAGTCGTCTACCTCGCCAAAAGCGCCAATGTACGCTGGTGGACGGGTGGAAGCATTGGACAAAATAGGGAACTTATCCGAGAAGATATCAAACTTAGGCTCAGAGCCAAGTAGATCCATGCTGGTCTCGTGATAACTTGCAATGGTGCCTACATCGCGCCAGAAGCCCTCAAAGCGATAGGCAAACAGACGCTTACCATCATCAAGCAACGTCGGAATAATATCGCCGCCAAAGTCATGAGAAGATTCAGGATTCTTTGCGTCCTCACGCAAAGTCTCAAGAAGCAGGTCTGTGCTAAAGATATAGATTCCCATGGACGCCAGGTTGGACTCTGGCTCTTTGGGTTTCTCGGAAAACTTGGTGATCCTATCCTCATCATCAATGGACATGATGCCGAAGCGAGAGGTCTCTTCCCAAGGAACAGGCATGACGGCAATCGTAAGGTCTGCGTTGTTCTTCTTATGGCAGGCGAGCATCTCGCCGTAGTCCATACGGTAAAGCTGATCGCCAGAGAGAATTAGTACGTAATCAGGGTTATTCTGCTCAATGTAACCAATATTCTGGGTGACGGCATCTGCGGTTCCCGCATACCACGCACCACCAGACTGAGTAGCAAATGGAGGAAGAATAGAAATTCCACCACCGCGCTCATCAAGGTCCCAAGCACTACCTGATCCCACGTAAGAGTGCAGCAAATAAGGACGATACTGTGTCAAAACACCTACCGTAGAAATTCCTGAATTTGCGCAGTTGGATAATGCAAAGTCAATAATGCGGAACTTGCCACCAAACGAGACAGCAGGTTTAGCTACTTTTGAGGTCAGAGCACCTAAGCGGCTTCCCTGTCCTCCTGCAAGTAGCATTGCAAGACATTCCCTTTTGCTCATATCCAAATCTCCTCTCTCCCCAACAGAGGTCTATATTCTCAACGCCCTACGACGATTGAACCTAAACGCAGATCCTTACACGTGCCAAATATCTTCCATGTACTCCCTGATAGTTCTGTCAGCGGAGAAGAAACCAGAGTTTGCCGTATTGTGAAGTGCGCGAGCATTCCAGCTACGACGATCTGCATAAGACTGAGTAAGCTCTTCCCATGCCTTCACGTAGGCGTCAAAGTCAATAAGCACCAGGTCAGGATCATTGTTAATCAGCAGATAATCGTGAATTGACTCAAAGTTGCCAGAGAGGCGGCTCAACGAACCATCGGTAAGCATATTTACAATGCGAGCCAGCGTTGGGTTCTGGTTAAGCAGGTTTTGTGCAAAGTAGGTGCCGGAAGCATATACCTCTTGGACCTCGTCTGCACGAAGACCAAAAATCTTGATGTTCTCTGGTCCCGCAAGCTCAGAGATCTCAATATTTGAACCGTCATATGTACCAAGGGTCAGAGCCGCATTCATCATAAGCTTCATGTTTGAGGTACCAGAAGCCTCTGCACCAGCAACCGAAATCTGCTCTGAAATATCAGATGCAGCATAGATAAGCTGTGCATTTGAAACAGCAAAGTTTGGAATAAAGACAATCTTCAGACGACCCTCAATGCGCTCGTCGTTGTTAACCACGTCTGCAACGGAGTGAATAAGTCGAATGACTTCCTTTGCAAAGGTATAGCTCTGAGCAGCCTTGCCCGAGAAAATAAAGGTTGTTGGAGCTGGCTTATAGCTTGGATCATCAAGCATGCGGTTGTAGAGATACAAAATCTTAAAGACATTAAGCAGCTGACGCTTATATGCATGGAAGCGTTTTACCTGCGTATCAAAGATGGTATTGGTATCCATCTCAACACCGGTTGTCTTCTTGACGTATGCAGCAAGACGCTCTTTTTCTTCTCTCTTTGCAGCGTCCATCTTGTCCAAGAACTCAGCATTGTTCTCAAAAGCAGAAAGCTTCTGAAGTTCATTGGCATCATCAAGCCAGCCGGTACCGATAGCCTCAGTAATAAGCTTTGCGTAAGCGGTATTAGCCTGTGCCAAGAAGCGACGGTGGCAGATGCCGTTAGTCTTGTTATTAAATATTTCTGGACGAAGCTTGTAGAAATCCTTCAAAACACTCTGCTTCAAAATGTTAGTGTGCAGGTCAGAGACACCATTGACCGAGTGGCTAAACAGAATAGAGAGGTTAGCCATACGAACGGTGTTATCCCACAACACAGCTGTTGAGGCGAGAAGATCGGTGTTGCCGTTAGAGTCAGCAAGCAGCTGCTCCTTATAGAGGCGATCAACCTCATCAATAAACATATACAGGCGGGGAAGCAGCTCACGGAAGGTGTTAATAGGCCACTTCTCAAGAGCCTCAGGCATAACGGTGTGGTTGGTATAAGAAATTGCGTTTCTCGCGATATCAAATGCCTCGTTAAAGTCAACGCCATGGTCATCGACAAGCAGACGCATAAGCTCTGGTCCGCACATTGCTGGGTGCGTATCGTTAGTGTGGATGCAGACGTGATCTGCAAAGTGGTCCCAATCCTCACCGTACTTATCCTTGTAAGCACGAAGAATGGTCTGAAGACCAGCAGAAACAAACAGGTACTCCTGCTTCAAACGAAGAATGCGTCCGTGCTCACCAGAGTCATTTGGATACAAAATAGTTGAAATTGCCTCAACGTCAGAGCGGAACTTATTAGCACGTGCATAATCGCCGGCGTTAAAAGCATCAAGATCAAAGTCTTCCTCTGCTGGTTCTGCAGACCAAAGACGCAGCTTATTTACGGTTTTTGCGCCATAGCCAACAATAGGCACATCGTATGGAACAGCCCTTACTACCTGGCCACCCTCTTGCGAGAACCAGAAGTTGCCATTCTCGTCTTCATGCCTTACAACGGTGCCACCAAAGCGCACTAGTACGCTGGAATCGTCTTTTCTGACTTCCCATGGATATCCATTTGCCAGCCAGTTATCAGTACGCTCTACCTGGCGTCCATCCTTAATTTCCTGACGAAAGAGGCCGTAGCGGTATCTCATGCCGTTACCAAAGCCAGCCATTCCCTCATGTGCCATGGAGTCCAGGAAGCACGCGGCAAGTCTACCCAGACCACCATTGCCAAGGCCAGGGTCTACCTCCTGAGCGGCAAGCTCATGAAGAGAGGTACCCATCTCTTTAAGGCCCTCTGCAACAACGTCGGTAATACCAAGATTGAGCAGGTAATTTTCAAGCAGTGGTCCTAGAAGGAACTCAAGGGAGAAGTTATA
>JABZHE010000037.1:0-7516 GCA_015259025.1 Atopobium sp.
ATCATTACGGTACCACGGGTTGGCTTATAGACGTTGGTGAGCAGATTAAAGACAGTTGTTTTACCTGCACCGTTAGGGCCAATAATGCCAGAGATCTCGGTAGGACCAAGAGCGATGTTGAAGTCATTAACAGCAGTCAAGCCACCAAAGTCAATGCCCAAGTGCTCAGCCTGAAGAACTGGAATTGCACCAAGGTCTCGCTCAGGAATGAGGTTAGGAGACTCTTGCCTGATAAGTTTTGTGGTGTTTTTAGTTGCCATCGCTCTTACGCCTCCTTCGAATCAGTTGAGGCTTCTACCTGCGTATCCGCCTGCTCGCTTGCCTGCGCTTCTGCCTTCGCGTTCACCTGCGCGTCTGCCAGCTCGTCCGAGTCATCCTTGTTCCAAGGGAAATCCCTGTTCATGACTCGCTCAATAATGCGAGACAGCGAGAAGTCATACGAGCCAAACAGACCCTCTGGCCTAAAGATCATGACCAGAATCAGAACGATTGCATAAGCAACCATACGGTAGTCGGCAAAGGCACGTAGAGCCTCTGGAAGCACGGTCAGGACAGTTGCGGACACAACGGAACCAAACATAGAACCCATGCCGCCCAGAACAACCATAACCAGAATCTCAACAGACTTCATGAAACCAAATTTAGCTGGTGCCATAACGCCAATGCAGCCTGCGTAAAGACCACCGGCAATACCAGCAAGGAATGCGGAGAAAACAAAGGCCAGAGTCTTGTAATACGTGGTGTTAACGCCTGATGCCTCTGCTGCAATCTCGTTATCGCGGATGGCGAGAATAGCGCGTCCATGCCTAGACTTCATAAGAGTATGAATAGCAAAAATGGCAAGTGAAACCACGATCGCAGTGTTCAGATAACCCGTATATGCAGGAATACCCGTGAGACCAGATGCGCCACCAGTAAGCTTGAATCCAAGAGCGGAGTCAATGTTAACCAGGACAACGCGGATGATCTCTGCAAAGCCCAAGGTAATGATGGCCAGGTAATCGCCACGAAGACGAAGTGCTGGAATACCAATAACCACACCCATCAGAGCAGCGCAAATGCCGCCGAACAAAAGACCAACAACAAAGAGAATCACTGCTGGTGTAGAGCCTGAGGCCATGGACTGAGCATCCAGACCAAAGAGTGGCATCATGCGAATGATAAAGATTGCGCAGGCATAACCACCAATGGACATAAAGCCAGCGTGACCCAAAGGAAGCTGTCCCAGATAACCAGTAACAATGTTCAGAGAAACGGTCATCAGAACATACACGCCAATTTGCTCAAAAACAACGGTCTGATAGCGAGAAATAAGGCCCTCTCCTACCAGGAAGTTTCCGCCAAAGACAAAAAGTGCAACAAGAATTGCATTGATGGCATAGCGAGCAGACATAGTGAGCTCACGACGCTGACCATCTTTTCCACCAAAACCAGTGACGATTACGGGGTTGTGGTTATTATCGCGTGGATACATTTTAGTCATGTGAGCCTCCTTACACTTTCTCGGTAACTGGTCGGCCAAGCAGGCCAGTTGGTTTCACAACAAGAACAAGAATCAAGAGTAAGAAGACTACTGCATCCTGCCAGACAGACAGGCCAAAGGCAGCAACAAAGACCTCGGAGAAGCCAACAATAAGGCCGCCAATAACAGCGCCAGGAATGGAGCCAATGCCGCCAAGAACTGCTGCAACAAAAGCCTTGGTGCCCAGCATGACGCCCATGGTAGGAGAAACCTGCTGGTATGCCATGGAGTACAGAATAGCTGCAATGCCTGCCAGAGCGGAACCAACTGCAAAGGTAAAGCTAATAGTGCTATTGACGTTGACACCCATCAGACGAGCAGCGCCCATATCCTCAGAAACGGCACGCATTGCCTTACCAAGACGAGTCTTCTGAACCAAAAGGGTCAGAACAACGGTTGCCACAATAGTAACGGCAACAGTCAAAAGCGCAGTGCCGGAGAGCGTCGAACCAAATACCTGAACAGTTCCCAGGTCAATGATGCTTGGAACAACCTTAGCGTCAGCGCCAAGAAGTAGCTGAACTCCATTTTCAAGCAGATAAGAAACACCAATTGCGGTAATCAGAATAGAAAGCCTTGGAGCTTCTCTGAGTGGTGCATAGGCAACCTTGTCGATAAGAACGCCCAGCACAACACAGCCAAAAATGGCGAGAAGAACGGCGATTGCAGGATTGAGTCCTAACTGAACAAGCGCAATCCAAGCAACGTATGAACCAAACATGATGATGTCACCATGTGCAAAGTTAAGAAGCAAGATGATGCCGTACACCATTGTGTAACCAAGCGCCACCAGTGCGTAAATACTGCCCAATTGAAGTCCATTGAGCACCTGAGTCAAAAACATCTGAGGTTCTCTTTTCTATGAAGGATTGATCGTGTCATAGATGGACTCTTTGCCATCTTTAAAGGTAATAATCAAGGTGGACTTCACTGGGTCACCTGTTCCCTGATATGAAAGGGTTCCAGTAACACCTTCGACCACACCAGATGCAATAGCGTCAATAATTGCCTGCCTATACTCATTAGAGTTGTAGGTATAACCGCGTTTCTCGACAGTCTTAAGAGCGGAGCAAAGAATCATTGCTGCGTCATAGCCCAAAGAGCAGAAGTTAGTTGGAGCCTCACCGTATTCCTCGGTATAAGCCTTAACAAAATGCTGAACTTTTTCATCTGGGTTTGAAGCAACAAACGCGGAGCAATAGAAGCATCCTTCAAGGTCAGCCGCAGAAGCATAGTCCTGCTCGCCACCAATGATGCCTGCCCAACCATCTGCGCCCATAAAAGGCTTCTTGCAGCCAAGCTGACGAGCCTGCGTCACAATCTTGCCGTTATCCTGGTAATAGTTTGGAGCCAAGATAGCATCAGGATCAAGTCCAATAATGCTGGTAAGCTGGGCGTTAAAGTCAACGGCTCCTGTTGGGTAACCTTGCTGAGATACAACCTCAACACCCAACTCACGAGCCCTCTGAACAAATGCGTTATTAACGCCAATCTCGTAATCGCCGCCGGAGTTAAAAATGGTTCCTACGCGCTGATACCCCTGCTTTTTAGCAAACTCTGCAAGAACAACGCCCTGGAACGGGTCAGTAACGGTAGCGCGGAACATGTTGTGGCCATGCGCTACAACATCTTCGGCGGTAGCGGATGCGGTTACACAGGGGATGTTGTCCAGTACCGATTTCTGTGCCAGTGCAATAGTAGGCGTTGAGGTAACGTCTCCAAGAATTGCACAGACATTCTCGTCAAGAAGCTTGTTATAGACAAGAATGGCCTCAGTTGAATCGCCCTTCTCGTCCTCTGCAATAGGAACAATCTGGCGACCACCAGCTCCACCGTTCTTGTTGAATTCCTTGAGGTACAGCAAAATGCCGCTACGCACCGCAAGGCCATACTGGGCAACGTCGCCGGTATACGGTCCCATCACGCCAACGTAAATGGAGTTAGGGTCTTGGTTCTTTGGCGAACAACCCGCTAGAGCAAACGACCCCGCAATGGTCCCGGCCACCTCCAAAAAGCGTCGTCGCGTTAGCTTATGTGCCATATTCATCTCCTTTTCTCCATAGCGTTGAATATGTGACACAACACAATATGGCTGCGGCTCTAAAAAAAGAACCACAGCCAAAAAATGTTATCTAACTTGAAATAATTTTAGAGAAACCGGACGTTTCTACTGACCTCAGCTTTATGTGATGATTGCCGCCGTAGCCTTTGGGCCGCTCCGCACGCGCCTACTTACGCCTCACGTACCAGCGGAAGCTCACCGGCAAAGTGACGAGGCTTGTAAGAGGCCTTGTCTGCGCTGGTCTTCTCGCCAAGATCAAGCGAAGAAATCTTCTTCATCTTGCTGGTGCCACCCTCAATGAGGCGAAGCAGCTCGCGCGTTGGTCTCTCGTCAGCCGCCTGAAGCTCAGCTGCCATCTCACGCTCAACCGCGTCAAAGATGTCCTGAACATGCGATGACGTATCGTTTGTAGCCTTGATCAGCGGCATTGCGGTTGATTGTGCAACCACACCAGCGTAGTTTGGCTCGCGAGAAGGACGCATCTGAGCTGCGGCAACCTTGTGAGACGCAGCGGGTTTTGCACCCGACAACTCCACCGAGCTTGCAACTTCAGCCTCAGCAGCGGCCTGACCGATGAGCGGCAGCTGCACTGGATGATACTTGCGCATCTGCTGCTGATCATGGCGAGCTAAATGCTCGTCCATTGCAGCCAGTGCAAGCGTCCAATCATCAGCATGCTCAAGCTCGTCAATCGTACGCTTCTCAGGGAAGACTCCCTGGTCAACGTAAGAGATACGGCTAGAAATATCAGCAGCATGGTTGGTAAAGTCTTCAGGAATAGCCTCGGCACCAATCTCAGCAATACCAAAATCGCGCGTAATGGACTCTTCGCCCACAGCCTTAGTCCACCAAGCTGTACCAACGTCACCAACGGTTCCGTCAGCACGCTCGATAATGGGCAGACCGTCCATAGGATCTTGTCCTAAGCGCTCAAGAAGTACGGCAGCAGCGCCCTTTGCTCGAGCAACAGTGCGCTCACGCCAGCTCAACAGCTTGGTGTAGTTCTCTGCAATCTGAGCATAGTCGTTTGTGGAATGCGCAGGAGCCTTCTTTGCGCGAACCGGAAGCACGCCCTCTGCGGCTGCGGTCACAACCTGCGTCTTCTTTGCAGGCGCTTTAGTAGGCTGGACAGGTAGCTCAGCAGACTGAACGCGAATAGAGCCGGTCATATCCCACTGAGAAGCCTTCATGTGTTTTGGTTTGTATGCAGCAATCGAGCGCCTTGGAGAGTCCAGCGGAATCACAATGCTCTCTTCTGGCGAGAAGTTCGATGCAGCTGCAACTCGCTTTGGAGACGCAGCCTCATCCTCAACCTGAGATGTAGTGCTTGGCTGAATCTTTGCTTCTGCTCCATCGGTTTTCTCGCCACGATTTGCAACGCGAGAAACCACTACCGCAGCGCCAGAAATGACAGCAACCGCGGCAAGTCCTACTCCGATGCCGGTAAAGATTGCACCAAGAGGGGTTTGGCGAATTTCATTAGCTGTAAGGGCATACGCAGATGCTGGCTCTGCTACCAGAACCAGTCCACTGAGCAGGCCGGCGACTACTGCCGGATTCCTACCTTCTGTCATACATACTCCCCCTACAAACGCTAAGAAGATGCATGAAGACACACGCTAAATTTGCATATGCTACTAAACCCAATACGGGCGACGTGAGCAACGGGTGGGCTTCATTTCATCTTTGTATAATCCGCTGCAACACATAATTGTGCTGTTAGAAATGACTATAGCGTAATTCGTTATTTTTTACAGCGTCTTTAAAACTTTTTCATAATTCTTTGGCAGTTATTCAACAAAAATGGCGAGAAAAAAGAAGTGCCTTCCAACAATAATCGGAAAGCACTTCTTGAACCATCTCTTAATTTGACTAGTTCTGTGGATAGTCAGACTGTGCAGCCTTCTTTGCAGATCTAATCAGGAAGTCCTGGTTATTATCGGTCTGCTTAAGGCCACTAATAAGCGCAGTAGTTGCACGCTCGGTGTTATTGAAGCCTGCAAGAATGCGGCGAACGCCCCAAACCATAGGTTGAAGCTCCGGCTTAATGAGCAGATCCTCATTACGAGTACCAGAAGAAACAGGATCAATAGCTGGGAAGATACGACGATCCGCAAGATCACGATCAAGCTTAAGCTCCATGTTGCCGGTGCCCTTGAACTCCTCGAAGATGACCTCGTCCATCTTTGAGCCCGTGTCTACCAGGGCAGACGCAATAATGGTGAGCGAGCCGCCGTTCTCGATGTTTCGAGCTGCACCCAAGAACTTCTTAGGTGGATAGAGAGCTGCGGAATCAACACCGCCAGAAAGAATGCGGCCAGATGCAGGAATGGCCAGGTTGTATGCACGAGCAAGACGTGTGATGGAGTCCAGGATAACCACAACATCCTGGCCCATCTCAACCAGACGCTTTGCTCGCTCAATGACAAGCTCCGAGACAACGGTGTGATTCTCTGCTGGCATATCAAAAGTTGAAGCAACAACGGTGCCCTTGATAGAGCGCTCCATGTCCGTAACTTCCTCAGGACGCTCGTCTACCAAGAGGCAGAAGAGGTGAACCTCAGGATTGTTAGTAGTAATAGACTGGCAAATGCGCTTCAAAATGGTGGTCTTACCTGCCTTTGGAGGCGAGACAATCAAACCACGCTGTCCCTTACCAATAGGAGCTACCAGATCAATTGCACGGCCCGTAATGGAGTCTTTACCGTGCTCCATAGTAAGAGGCTGGTCTGGGAAAATAGGAGTCAGATCTTTGAAGCGAGGACGGTCCTTAAGACCCTCAACTTCCCCACCGTTAACCTGGGTAACCTTAAGCAGTGGTGGATATTTGCTATTTACACGAGCAGGTCCAACCATGCCCAAGACGCTATCGCCCGGACGCAGGCCAAGATTTCTAATAATCTGCTGGTGGACAAAGGCATCGTCATCGCCTTCCATGTAATTACCCGTACGAATCCAGCCGTAACCTTCGTTGCTTATCTGAAGAATACCCTCAACAGTCTTAAAGCCCTCAGCAGCTGCAGATGCAGCATATACAAGCTCAATCAAATCAGACTTATGAACGCCTGCATACTCAATGCCCAGCTCAGTTGCTTTTGCGCGAAGCTCAGAAAGCTTCATCTCTTGCAGTGCCTCTTTGGAAAGCGATGGCTCGCTTGCCTGACCCTGCTTGCGATTCTTGTTGCGCTGGTTGTTCTGTCTACGATCGCGAGAAGAACGCTCCTGGTTGTTAGTGTGAGCGTTTTCCTGTGTCTTCTCGCCCTCCTGAGCTGCTTCTTTTGGCTCAGCATTACGATGTCGACGACGTGCAGCGCCTGTGCGTGCGCGTCCTGGACGCTCTGCTGGAGCTGCCTCGGAATCTGCTGCTGCGCCAGAAGTCTGCTCTTGAGTTGCGCCATCCTGCTGCTCAACACTACCCTGCTGACCAGCGAAGTTCTTCTGAGCCGCATTGCCATTCTGGTCAGCTGCGCTTTCTGCCTCAGCTTTGGTGAACGCTGGAGCAGGAGTTACCTCTGCAGAAGGCTGAGTTGCATCCTGAACAATCTTGGTAAGGCGATCAGTATCTACAACGTCAGAAGAAACCTTGCCGCCTGCCTGGACCTGAGCAAGAACCTCTGCCTGAAGAGCCTCAAGAGTCTGCTCCTGTAAAGCGCGCTCCTCCATCTCTTCCTTGCTTGGACGGCCACGACGACGTTTAGGAGGCTCTGCAATACCAGCTGCATTTAAAGCCTCAGCCATAACTGCCTCTACTGCACGACGAGCCTCGGTCTCCTTTTTAGTAGGACGACCACGACGGCGCTTAGCAGCTGAATTAGAAGCCTTTTCTTCAGTTGTCTCAGAATTAGTATTTTCAGAAGTAGTATTTTCAGAATTACTATTTTCACTCTTACGAGGTCTACCACGTCTACGTGGAGCTGGAGTATTTTCTACAT
>JABZHE010000038.1:0-7495 GCA_015259025.1 Atopobium sp.
CGCTCATGATTTGGCGCTTGAAATTTTGAACCGTCTAGGTGTGCCTAAGGCGGGCTGTGACCTGCATTGTTATACCGATGGTCCTGAGGTCATGAAGCCTTTTTCAGACCTTGGTTGTTTTGTTGCCTTTGGTGGCGCGGCAACGTTTAAGCGCTCCGATGATATTCGAGCTGCAATGATTTCCTGTCCAGAGGGGCAACTGCTCTCAGAGACTGACTTCCCCTACATGGCGCCAGAGCCTTTACGTGGAGGGGAGTGCACGCCAGCAATGGTGGTACACACAGTTGAGCGCTTGGCAGAGCTTCGTTGGCAGCGACTTGATATCCCCAAAGAGAAGACGTATACCATACTCTGGGAAAACGCCCAACGCTTTGTGGGACTTGCGTAGCGTAGCGGGAGGTGAGCACGCATGACAAAAATTCTGGTTGTAGAAGATGATCATCAGATTCAGCAGGAGTTGGTACTGCTGCTGCAAAGAAACGGTTTTGAAGCTCAGGCACTCACGTCTTTTGAGTCTGTGCCTCAACAGATTATTGCCGCGCATCCAGACCTGGTTCTGCTTGACCTTAACCTTCCGGGCATTGACGGACAACAGATTTGTCGAGAAGTACGACAGCTCTCAAACGTTCCTATCATTGTAGTTACCAGCAGAAACACTGACCTTGATGAGCTTATGGTGCTCTCGTTAGGAGCAGACGATTTTATCGCCAAGCCTTATAACACCCAGATTTTGCTTATGCACATTACTTCGGTTTTGAGGCGTGCAAATAGCGATGTCACAACAGGAACAAAGCTTTCACATGCAGGTGTGACGCTTGATTCTTCTTCCTGCAAAGTTTCTGCAAATCAGAAGAGCGTTGAGCTGACCAAAAACGAGCTCAGAATACTTTCACTTTTGATGCAAAACGCGGGAACGGTTGTTTCTCGCCAGCGTATTCAAGAAGAACTGTGGCAGTCGGACGAGTTTGTTGATGACAATACGTTGACGGTAAACATTAGCCACCTTAGAAATACTCTTGCAAGCATTGGCGTTGAGGATTTTGTTATGACACGCCGCGGACTTGGCTACGTTATTGAGTAGGCTGTCATGTCGTTTCTCAAGTATCTAAAAAATCGAACTATCTTCTTTCTTGCGCTTATAGCTAGCAGCACGTTAATTGGCTTTATGCTTAAAGGTGTTGGACTTAACGTGTTTGCTATTGCCTACTGTATTCTGGTTTTATGGGTAGTGGGAGCAGCTGCGCTTCTAGCCGATTATTTTCATCGTCGTTGGTTTTACCAGCAGCTTGCAGATAATTTTGCGGCAACTGATAAAGAAAGCTATCTGGTTCCTACTATGCTGGATACGCCTTCAACGCTGGAAGAACGGCTTTTTAAAGACGCGCTTTCAAGCATGTCAAAGTCTATGATGGACCAGCTTGCTGATGAGCATATGCGATCAAAGGAATATCGAGAGTACATTGAGATGTGGGTGCATGAGATTAAGACTCCCATCGCCGCAGCTCATTTGGTTGCTCAAAATAATCCATCGTTGCCTATGGATGACGTTCAAACACAGCTCACTAAGATTGAATCGCTGGTAGAACAGGCGCTCTTTTATGCTCGCAGTGCATCCGTAGATCGAGATTTTTCTATCAGAGACGTCAATTTGCAGTCTATTGTCAAAGACGCCCTTAAAAACAACGCACGTGTTTTCATTGACGCTGGCGTTTCTCCGCATTTTGATGACTTAGCCCACGTGGTCAAGGCTGACCCAAAATGGCTTGAATTTATTTTGCGACAGCTCCTCATTAACGCTGCAAAGTATTCAAATCCAGAGCTTGCACCTGGCGAGAAAAACGTTTGGATTTCTGCCTCTGTCTCAGAGCCACGTGAAGGAACTACTTCAACTACTCTCTTCATTAAAGATAATGGCATTGGTATTCCTGAAGAGGACCTTTCCCGTATTTTTGATAAGGGATTCACCGGTCAAAATGGACGCAAGTACGCCAAATCCACCGGCATGGGTCTCTATCTCTGCTATGAGCTCTGCAAAAAGATGGGCCTTAAGCTGGCTGTGAGCAGTACAATTGGTAAAGGTTCAACCTTTTCTATTACGTTCAACCAGTCTTTTACGGATTTGCGATAAAGGCATAGCTTACAGCATGAGCTCCCACAATTCATCCGTTTGAGGATCGCTTCCTACCTGGAAGGTGTGCTGACTAAAGCGCTTGAATCCCCAAGTTGCATAAAATGCCTTGGCAGACTCATTGTGTTCCCAAACACCCAGCCATACACGTTTTTTGTCCTTCTCCTTTGCCAGGTCAAGGGCAAATTTCATGAGCTTTGATCCAAGGTGTAGACCCTTGTAGCGCGGAAGAATATAGAGGCGCTCAATTTCAAGTGAGTCATCGCGCTGACCCTCGGTTTGCTCATAACGCGTATTGAGCTTCAGGTAACCAGCTACTTGACCTTCTACCTCAATAAAATAGAAATAGGAGTGTTTAGCAGCAAGCTCACGAGTAAACTTTTCTGTGTTGTAGAGAGAGTCAATGCAGTTTGCCAAATCATCTGCCGTATTAGAGTCAATAAAGGTATCTACAAACGTCTCTACGCTAAGCTTCTGCAGCGCACGTAAATCAGCTACTTCAAGTGGTCTAATTGAAACGTGAGCATCATCAATGCTGATTGTATTTCTCGCCTGACGATATGCATCAAGGTCAAGAGAGAGCACATGGTGGAGGACACCAAAGTGATCAAGTACCTTAGAAGATACCTGCGTAAATCCAGCGCGCTCGTAGAAGGGCTGAGCTTTGAGTTGCGACTCAACTAACACCTTGGAAGCACTACTTTCTTGTGCCAGGTAATCAAGGGTATCGTGCAGCAGCTTTGAGCCAATACCAGCGCCTTTGTTGCTAACACATACGCGACCAATAAGAGGGGAGTTGTATGACTGCCCCGCATCAATGATGCGCAAATATGCAGCTACCGAGTCAGTATCCTGATAAAAGACATGGGTAGAAACTTGATCAACGTTATCAAGATCGTTGTACATAATCTGCTGATCAACAATGAACGTTTCTGCTCTTAGAGAAAGAATTTGATATAACTCTTTAGCGGTAAGCTGCCCAAATCTTTTAATTACCAACTTCATAGCATGCCCCTCCCGTATGCTTGATAGTGATATTTTGACACATCAAAGTGAGAAAAGCGTAAGGTTTCCGTAAGGTCAATCGATGGCAACGTAAACGGTAGTGCGGGAGTATATATCTCAAGATTTACTCGCTCCCAACGAAAGGACGCAACATGGCAGCTACTCAAACAGCTCCAGCTCAGTCAACTGTTGTGGCTGGACAATCTTCAGCACTTACCCCTCACACCGTCTTGGTTTGCCAAAACCTCGAGAAGTACTATGGAACTCGTGGAAATGTCACTAAGGCGCTGGACGGCATTAATCTTTCTGTAGCTCGCGGTGAGTTTATCGCTATCATGGGTCCTTCCGGTTCTGGCAAAACTACACTTTTGAACTGCATCTCTACCATTGATCAGGCATCTGCGGGCCACATCTTTATTGATGACCAAGAGCTTTCCAGACTGCGCGGTGCAGAGCTTTCTGCCTTTAGACGTGACCGCTTGGGCTTTATTTTCCAGGACGCCAACTTGCTTGATAGCCTTACTGCTCGCGAGAATATCGCGCTCTCTTTAACCATTGGTCATGTCCGCGCGCAGGAAGTTTTGGAGCGCGTAGAAAACGTTGCCAAGCTGCTTCAGATTACTGAGGTGCTGGACAAGTTCCCTTACGAGATGTCCGGTGGTCAGCGCCAGCGTGTTGCCGCAGCCCGAGCAATTGTTACCAACCCTTCGCTGGTCCTTGCAGACGAGCCAACCGGCGCACTTGACTCAAAGAACGCCCGCACGCTCCTTGAAAGCCTTGAGAACCTCAATCGTAACGGTGCAACCATTGCTATGGTTACTCACGATTCATATGCAGCTTCTTATGCTCATCGCGTCATTTTCATTAAGGATGGCCGCATCTTTAATGAGATTGTTCGTGGCGAGAAACCCCGTAAGCAGTTCTTTGACCAGATCATGGACGTTGTTTCATTCCTGGGAGGAGAGGGTGCTGATGTACAGTAAAATCGCGCTTGGTAACGTCAAGAAATCACTGCGCGATTTCAGCATTTACTTTCTGACATTGGCAGTAGGCGTTGCACTATTTTATTCCTTCAATTCAATTACTCAACAATCTATGGTGTTGAATCTTTCTGAAGATCAGAGACGCATTGTTCAGCTCTTAAGTAATACCATCTCTGGAGTAAGCGTTTTTCTTGCCGTTATTATGGGATTTCTTGTTGTCTACGCTAATCAATTTCTGATTCGTCGTAGGAAAAAAGAATTTGGTATGTATCAGATACTGGGCATGACCAAGAGAAATGTCTCTAAGATTATGAGTATTGAGACACTGTTTGTTGGTTTTCTCGCCCTGGTTGTTGGCCTTGTTGCAGGTATTTTTATCTCTCAATTTATGATGTTTGCAACGGCCCACATGTTCAACACAACTCTTGATTCATTCAAATTTGTCTTCTCGCAAGCTGCGTTGATTCAAACGGTTATTTACTTTGTGGTCATGTTTGTGGTTGCTCTTATTTTTAACGTCACCACGGTGTCCCGCTATAAGCTTATTGACCTTCTTAACGCAGACAAAGTAACTCAGACCGTCAAGGTAAGGAATCTTACTGTCTCAGTGCTGCTCTTCTTGGCCTCTCTTGGAATCATTGCTTATTCCTATATCCTGCTTCAGCACAATGGTTTAAAACAGATAGATGACGAGTTTGCCATGGCTACTGCTTTGGTATCTGTGGGCACAGCACTCTTTTTCTTCTCAATCTCTGGTTTTTTGCTCAGATTCATGCAGATGCAGAAGGGCTTCTACTACAAGGGTCTTCACTCATTTATCCTGCGTCAGTTTAATGCCCGCGTTAATACTGCTTGGGTTTCCATCTCTTTAGTCTGCGCCATGCTCTTTGTGGCAGTTTGTGGACTTGGTACGGGTTTCTCGCTTGTTGACTCTTTGAACGTCAGTTTCTCCAAGCTTAAAACGTACGATGTTTCTGTATCAATCAATCCAGGCTCAGAGCGCAGTTATACTCCTGGCCCAGCGGATTCATATGACTATCTCTCTGTAGTGCAGAAGCTTGATCCAGAGTGGGATAAAACTATCAAAAATGCCTTCCAGGTAGATACATACTTTGCTCAAAGTGATCCAACAACGCCTAGTTTTACGTATAGTTCTATTGATGCTGTAACAGGCAAGCGCTTTAGTGATTACTTTACCGGCTATAGTGGCCAGGAAGATCCTGCGCAGAAAAACGTAACTCTGATGCGAGCTTCTCAGTACAACAAACTGCGTGTTGCATCTGGTCTTGAGCCTGTTGACTTTGGTACTGACGGCTATATGGTTTGGACGCTTGATACTAATCTCACAAAATACTGGCAGGATTCTCTTGCTAATAATCCTGAACTCACCATTGAGGGTCACAAACTTCATGCTGTTGGTGGAACGCTTGATATTGCCCAAACACAAGGTGGACCTGCACTTATGCCAGCATTTGGAATTGTGGTTGTTGCTGATCAAAGCTTCCCTTCAAGCGTTGTTTTGACCAACTCATATATCTTAGGCAACTATCAAACCCCAGGCGATGCTTCTGAAACGCAGTTCCAGGGTCAAATTAAGCAGTACTTTGGTGATGGCGCCGTAACTGGTAGCGATTCCGATCCTTATTCTTTAATGCTTGTGGTCACCGCTTCCGAGTACATTCAATCGACTGCTGGATTCTCTGGTATTGTGACGTATCTAGCACTGTACATTGGCCTGGTTCTCTTCATTGCGTGCGCCGCTATACTGGCACTTCAGCAGCTCTCCGAGGCATCTGACAATGCTCGTGCCTACCAAGTTCTTGCAGAGCTTGGTGCCGAGAAGGGCCTTGCAAGTCGCGCACTCTTTGTTCAGATTGGTGTGTACTTCCTGTTCCCACTGCTTATGGCAGCTGCGCACGCTACTTGTGCGATGTCCATTATGGTTTCTGTCATTAAGTCGATTGGCAACTTTGATGTAGCTAGCAGCATTGGTGGAGTGGTTGCAGTAGTAGCTGCTTTGTATGGCGGATACTTCCTGGTTACCTTTTTTGCTGCACGTTCGATCATCTTTAGAGGTGCCAAGAGAATGCAGTAGTCTACATCTTCGTGTTGTAAATTCGTGAAAGAAGGACGGATGTTTCTCTGTGGAGCATTCGTCCTTCTCGCTTAGGTAAAATAGAAACGTTATGTCAGATGGTATCTGTACAGAGCACATACTCAAGGAGGCATCATGGGTCTTTGGTCAAAGGTTAAAAATGTGTTTGTTCCTTCTAACGGAGCAGAGCAGCCTCAGAAGGCTACATTTGCTACTAGGGAAGACACTATCTATGCACCAGTTTCTGGTGTCCTGGTAAGCGTACAAGAGGTTCACGATGAGGTAATCTCAAGCGGTCTCTTTGGCCAGGGCTATGGCATTTTGCCCGTTGGTCTTGATTGCGTGTATGCTCCTTGCAATGCTCGCGTTACCGCAACTAACGTAACCAATCACTCAATTGGCCTTACCACTGATACTGGTATTGAGATTTTGATTCACATTGGTGTTGGTACCATCGAGATGAACGGTAAGGGCTTTACCCGTTACGTTCACGCTAACGATGAGGTCAAGGCCGGTACTCCACTGATTTCATTTGATGCTGCTGCTATTGAAGAAGCAGGATATGAGAACGTTGTGGTTGTTACTGTTGTTAATGCAGATCAGTATGAACGCATCGATCTGATTGGTGAGTCCGGAACTCTGATTGGCGGTCGTCCACTGGTTAAGATTGGCGATCCTCTGATGTGCGTCAAGCACTAGGGTTTCTCGCCAGCTAAACATCTGCAATAAACGAGGTTTTACATGCTTAGAGTTACTAAGGCAATTCTTCACGTCTTTGATTTTGAGACGGGAACTAAATACTTCTCTCAATCTACCTTGGATTTAGAGGACCGTCAGACAAAGTCATACGTACAGCGTAGACTGCGTAAAATTACGGCAAACCCAGAGTCTAGACATGGAGAGTTTGCTCCTACCAGCAATTTTGCTGGGGGTCTTCAGGAGTATGCTCACGGAGACGTTGAGTTTGTAGAGTTTTCTCACCAGATTGCTCAGTGGTTCTGGGAAGAGCTTCGTCGTGCAGATGACGTTGAGCAGTGCGATCTTCTTGTAGCGGACTACATTGATACCGATGCAGGTCAAGCGCTTGCCAGTGCTGCTGCAGATGACGAGGATGCTCAGGCTGAGGCATTTGAGGGTGAGGGAAGACGCCTCTTTGCCATTGTGCTTCTCCCACGTAAACAGGCCTTTATCCATGATGTGAACGGCTCAGCAAATGAGATTTTGCGCCAAGATGCAACGCTGCCTTCTCCAACGCAAAAGGTTGATTCGTATGCAGTTATTGAC
>JABZHE010000039.1:0-7276 GCA_015259025.1 Atopobium sp.
TCGTAGACGTTGTTCTGATTCCAATCAGCTAAACGTTTTGGCTCATTCTGTGCGAGAGATGCTCGCATAGGAAAGCCTGTGTTTGGCAGGTTGGTGGTCTTTTTGTACTCGTTTGCCATCAAGCACAACCTTTCTGGGCACAAATAAAGCGCCCGTCCCTCACAGCTGGGACGAAGCGCCACAATACACTTCGTTGTAACCACCCAGCGACGGATATGTCCGTTTACTCGGCTGGCCTGTCACGGCGACCATTTCCGGCAGCATCTACTAGTACAAAAAGCTTGTACGTTTGAACTGCAGCTCCGAGGTGATGTTCACACGGACGCAAATGCGGACTTCCACCAACTCCGCTCGCTTGAGATTTGCGCTACCCAGCTACTGTCCTCATCACAGCTTGTGCTAGTAATACTACCACGTCTTGTACGCATTGAACTAAGTAATACGTACGCGTAAACCGTTTTTAACAAATTACACGGAATTCAAATTTTAAATTTTTATAGAAATAAAAAAAGAAGAGTGGGTACAACAAACCTAATATCTAAGTGAGCTCATATCACATTTGAGCCAAACAGGTAAAGGGACGTGTATGGCAAATAACGATAACAAGCACCGTAGATCTATGTCGATGCTACTCTATATTGCAGTAGCCATCTTTGTATATCTCCTGCTGAGCAACACATTATTACCAGGACTTCTGCGTCAACAGGTACAAACTGTCTCGTACAGTGAGTTCCTTAACAAGGTTGACAATAATGAAGTTACCAAGGTGGACCTTAATACGGGCAGCAGAAACATTAGGTTCACAACTGGCTCTGGAGATTCCGAGAAGGTCTTTGAGACTACGCAGTTCCCTAATGATTCAACGCTGGTTCAGACGCTTAGAGATCACAAAGTTGATTTCTCGGCTTCTATTCCTGACAACTCTACGAATATGCTGCTCTATGCCCTTATTCAGTATGGAATCCCTCTTGTCATCTTCTTGGGCATTGGCTACTTTATCAACCGATCCCTTAAACGCGCCATGGGTGACGATGGCCCTTCCATGAACTTTGGCGGTGGCTTTGGTGGCCTTGGTGGCAATCTTGGCCGCTCAAGCGCTAAAGAAATTAAGGGAGAAGATACGGGCATTACGTTTAAAGACGTTGCCGGCCAAGAAGAAGCTAAAGAGTCAATGCAAGAGATTGTTAGCTTCCTTAAGACTCCCGATAAATACAAAGAAATTGGCGCTCGTTGCCCTCGTGGTGCCCTGCTTGTAGGCCCTCCAGGTACTGGTAAGACCCTCATTGCTAAGGCAGTTGCTGGTGAGGCAGGCGTTCCTTTCTTCCAGATTGCAGGCTCTGAGTTTGTTGAGATGTTTGTTGGACGCGGTGCTGCAAAAGTCCGTGACCTCTTCAAGCAAGCAAATGAGAAAGCTCCTTGCATCATCTTTATTGACGAGATTGATGCAGTTGGTAAGCGCCGTGACGCTTCCCTTAACTCCAATGACGAGCGCGAGCAGACCTTAAACCAGCTGCTCTCCGAGATGGACGGCTTTGACAACCACAAGGGCATTGTTGTTCTTGCAGCAACCAACCGCCCTGAAACCTTGGACAAGGCACTTCTGCGTCCTGGTCGTTTTGACCGTCGTATTCCTGTTGAGCTTCCAGATCTCAAGGGTCGTGAGGCTGTTCTTCAGATTCATGCTAATGATGTAAAGATGGAGCCAGGCGTTGACCTCTCTATCATTGCTAAGTCCACACCAGGCGCATCCGGAGCAGACCTTGCAAACATCATCAACGAGGCAGCTCTTCGTGCTGTTCGCTTTGGTCGTCATCGTGTTACCACCGAAGACCTTGCTGAGTCCGTTGACGTTGTTATTGCCGGCGCAAAGAAGAAGAACACTGTTCTTTCTGAGCACGAGAAGGACGTTGTTGCTTATCACGAGACCGGTCATGCAATTGTTGGTGCCATCCAGAAAAACGATGCTCCTGTTACCAAGATCACCATTGTTCCTCGTACCGGCGGAGCTCTTGGCTTTACCATGCAGGTTGAGGATGATGAGCGCTATCTGATGAGCAAGAGCCAGGCTATGGATGAGATTGCTGTTCTCTGTGGTGGACGCGCTGCTGAGGAGCTTATCTTTGGCGAGATGACCAATGGTGCTTCCAACGATATTGAGCGTGCAACAGCTATTGCTCGCGCCATGGTTACGCAGTACGGCATGTCTGACAAGCTTGGCATGGTTACCCTCAGTCAGCAGCAAAGCCGCTATCTTGGTGGTGGCTCTTCCCTCACCTGCTCTGAGGCAACAGCTGAAGAGATTGATGCTGAGGTCAGGCGCATTGTTGAAGAGGGTCACCAGCGCGCACTCCAGACGCTTAAAGAGAACCGCTTCAAGCTGCATGAGATTGCTCACTACCTGCAAAAGAAGGAAACAATCACCGGCGAGGAGTTCATGAATATTCTCAAGCGCGAGAATACCTTTGCACCAGTAGTTGAGAACACCAATGAGGAAGGCTCCTCTACTTCTTCAGCAGAGTAACTTTGTCTCATAAGTAAAATTAAACGACCGCCTATTCTGAACTGCCTCCCATTTCTCGTGTCCAAGAAATGGGAGGCAGTTCATATGCGAGTGATTATGATTCTGCAGCGTGTTAGCATCGGCTTTTAGGTCTGGCGCACAAAATAACGCAGTTTTCTTGTGTTCTGCTGAAGAATCGACATGTTCTTAATCAAGATAGTCAGGCAGCTAGGCGGTCGCACTACCTGATATGCATCTCTATGCATAAACTTCGTCTAATATGCTTAAATATGAATAGACTTATATAAGAAATTTAACTATCGATAAATTCTGTATCTACGGAACACACCTAAGTCAGATATTCTGCTCAGATGGGGGCATATTACACACCTAATGATGATAATCTGCATGATTGAGGTATTTTCAGCGTCATGTATACGTCTTTTTAACAGATTATCTGACTTAGGTGTGTTTTGAACTGCCTCCCATTTCTTATGTCCAAGAAATGGGAGGCAGTTCACTCTCGTAGGTGGCCGTTTTTTTGTGCCGTATGTAAAGGTTTCCTGCTCAAGTTATCGAGCAAAAAGTTCCCAAAAAGCAACAGCAGATGACGCTGCAACGTTAAGAGAATCCACCTGATGTGACATAGGAATGATGGTAGTAATGTCACAAGCCTCAATAGTTTTCTTATCAAGTCCATAGCCTTCACTACCAAAGAACAGCGCGGCTTTTTTGCCTTCTACCAGCTCTTTATTTAAAGGTACTGCAGAATCTGTAAGCGCAAGAGCGCACGTAGTAAAAGAATGAGCTTTAAGCTTTTCTATAAGATCTAACGATGTTGTCTCTTCATCCAGGCGAGCCCAAGGCACATTAAGAACCGTTCCCATAGAAACGCGCAGAACTCGTCTTGAGAGGTTGTCAGCACATTTAGCTGTCAAGATAACAGCGTCTACATTGAGAGCTGCGGCTGACCTAAAGACTGCGCCTACGTTATTAACGTCAACCAAGTCTTCCAAAACGGCAATGTGCTTAGAGGTGCTAAGAATCTCTTCTAACGCTACACCTTGAGGTCTTCTCATAGCGCAGAGCACTCCTCTATTCATCTTGTAGCCAATAAGCTGTGTGAGCTGCTCATCTGGAAGAATAAAAATAGGAGTGTTGTCTGACAGAGAATGGAACTTCTCGACAATTTGCAAAATAGTGTCTGTGTGAGAAGTGTTTGCAAGAAAAGATAGTGGCTTGCAACCTGCGGCAAGCGCAGTCTCAATCACAAAATGTGACTCACAAATCATGACGCCGCGGGACGGATCAAGGCGATTACGTAGCTGGTTATCAGTCAATCGAGCATACACATCAAGACGGCTGTCGTCAGATGAATCTATATGAATAACTGGATGTGTTGACATAAATAATGTACCTCTCGCCTCTTGATAGACAGTATTCTCTCACTCTTGAGGCAAGAGTAGCGTCATGTATTCCTAGATTACTTCTGTAACTGTTTTCTCTTAAGGAAGAAACTCAGGGAAACCAGCGAGACAGAGGAACAGACAAGTGCACCCTGGAGCGCAACCTGAGAATAATCTGCAGTATCAGGAAGCTGTGACTTCTTCTGAGCTTGCTGAGGCTTCTCGGGAGTGTGAGTCTCGGGCGTTTCTGGAGTAGTCTCAGGCTGCTTCACATATACGTGAGTCCAATTTGCGGTAATAGGTGGCTGAGAAGCATCACTTGTGCCAATAACAAGATTGACCTTTAAATGCTGATACGAATCAAAGTGATCTGGATCTGCAGATGTTGGAGTGAGCAAATACTCAATTCGATACTGACCAACAGGCAAGGTGTCATCCTGGTATGAAGAATAGACAACATCCTTAAAGTGATTAGAGAAATAAACAGCATTGCCATCGGCATCAACGACACGAGGCGTGCCATCTGGCAGATAGCTCAAATCAACAGTAAATTGGCCGTTTTCAAACAGTTGAATATCGTAAGTGTTACCACCAGGAGTTCTGCTGATAGCAATATCTCCATTATGAGTAGCAGCACTAACAGGGAAAAGCTGAGTTACATCTTGAGATTGGATTTCTGCCATAAGGCGAGCTGTCACGGCATCAATATCCAATACTCGCCTTGTGCCTGCATCAACCGTGTGATCATAGTTGTAAGAAGAGATGGTAGCTGGCGCATTCTGAAGACCAGCGTCAATAGGCTTTAAAGTAGTTCCAGTATCTGAAACATATGCGGTGTGTGCGAGGGTGTAGTAATACGTAATATGTGTCACATACGTAGTTGGACGGACAACATTACCATCGCCATCATAGCCAGAGGAAATCGTATAAGAGTCAACTTCTTTGTGGTCAAGAATGTCATTACCCACTACCTCTGGAGCCTGGAACAGACCTTGTTTTTCAGTCTTATTTCCGTTGCTATCAACAAACGTTGTGAGGTTGCGATCAATATCAGATATACCTACGTGCATGGTATAGATGTAATAGAAGCCATGCTCTTGATCGTACGAGAGCGTTTTTTCCAGCTTATGCTGACCCATAGGCAAACTAGTATCAATAACAGCAGTATTATCCTGACCAACCGACCCTTGTGCCAGCTGACCATGAGCAATGTAAGAATTAACTCTGTCTCTGTGAGCCTGAATATCATTGTCTGAATCAAATTCAAACACCGGAAGCAAAATTCTACGATCAGTTACGCCAGCAAGCTCCGGATGAGTCTGAATGTATGCATCTACCGCTGCGTCATCTGTTGTATAGCTCAAGGAATCATCTGGCGAGAAAAGCGACAAGTCAAACTGGTCTCTATCCAAATAAACAAAATCACTTACCTTGCTATAGTTTGGATGTGAATTAGGGTTAACTGCCTCATAGGGCTTAACTTGCTCAAGATTATCAAACGAAGTTGAATCATTACCAACAAGCGAAGCAAAATCAGAAGAAAGAAGCTCATATGATTTGATATCGGTATGTAATAACAACTGATTGGCAGGATGAGAATACGACTGACTTGTTGATGCAGTAGCTACAGCAATTTTAGGAAAAGCTGAAATGCATAAAAGAAGTACGGCAAGAGCAGTACAAACACATCTAATATTTTGCGTAGTACTATTGACTCTAGTTGATGACATACGCTATTGCTCCCCCTGCAATTGAAAAATAATTATTTCTAAATGTCGTATATATTACTCCAGTTTTGTTTATCTCCTGTGGAAAATAATTCCTCGTAAGTTCCATAAAATATGTGACGAATATGCACTACACTAATTAGATGTGTCTTTGACTCAATTACAGAAAGCTTGTTTGTCAAAACACACTGATTCTTGCTGTGTAACTTCGTATTTTATAAGGAGTGCTCCTTGGCTAAGCACTTTGCAAAAAGCTCTGCTTCTCACACCGCTAACCTACAGCCTCTTTCCACAGAGGAAGCTACAGAGAAGACACCTTCCCTTAAGGATTCAGTTCCAAGTCTTGGCGATACTGATATGTACGTTGCTCTCAATGAAGAGCAGGTAAAAGCCAATCAGCTCAATGATTCTTCACAAGCTACAGAGTCCCCAGAAGAGCAAGCAGATGATTTAACTGTCATTGCTCCCCTTGATAGCGCAGAGCTTGGAGAAAAAGAAGAAGCTCCCGTTAACCATAAGAAACATCAGTGGTGGAAAATACCTGCCGCGCTCGTTGGTATTCTCGCCCTTGTGTATGTGGGTGGAGCAATCTTCTTTAACTTCTTCTTTATGCCTCAAACCAGCATTTATGGTAAGGACTACTCCTTAAAACCTGCTTCAGATTTACAAGCTTCTAGAGCAAACGAGGCCTCAAATTACTCCGTCCAAGTCTCTGGAAACGGCGTAGATTTAACCATCAAGGCATCTGACATTGATTTAACGTACGACGCAGCTGGATATGCTCACGATGCTATTAGCCAGCAGAATCCTTGGATGTGGCCACTGGAGCTTACTCGTAGCAGGTCCTTGAGCCCACATGCAACCGCTTCGTATGATACAAGCAAGGCGGACGCACTCTTTAATCAAAGAATTGAGCAGGCAAAAGAATCTGCTCAAACTCTAGAAAACAATGGTATTACCTACGATAGCTCGGCTAAAAAGTTTATTTTTGCTGATGACGCTATTGCTACAAGACTATCTCTTGAGGGTGTCCATAAAGACTTGCAGACCGCTTTTGATAATCTGAGCACTACCGTACAGCTTGGTCCAGAAAGCCTCATGAGCGCAGAAGACCTTGATACTGCCTTGAAGACTGCTAATTCATATGTTGCTTCTGCGGTTGATTTGATGCTAGGAGATTCTGCTGCATATCAGCTTGATCAAGACACCATTGCTAGCTGGATTAAGTTTGATGAGAATCTCTCTATTTCATTTGATACAGACGCTATTACCAAATGGGTCAACGAGACACTTGCTCCTGCAGTAGATACTCGTGGAACTTCAAGAACGTATAAGCGCTGGGATGGAAAAGAATTCACTACAAAGGCCGCTGGTGCATACGGTTGGGTTATTGATAATGACGCTGCTGTAAAAGCCATCTCTGACGGTCTGTCCGCTGGTCAGGCAACAAAGATTGAACTGCCTACAAAACAGTCGGCTGATAAATTCACTAAACAGGGCGAGCAGGACTGGGGCGGTCGTTATATTGACGTTGACCTTACCACTCAGCATGCTGTTCTTTATGGTGATGATGGAACCATTCTTTGGGAAGCCGATGTAGTAACAGGTATCCCAGACGGACATCACAACACTCCGTAAGGAGT
>JABZHE010000003.1:0-12117 GCA_015259025.1 Atopobium sp.
GCATACGGCGCTTATTCCATTGCTCCACGCAAGCAAAATGATCGCCTACTTCTGGAGCGTTGGCACGAGATTGCTCGTCATCGCTATGCTCACCGTGGCCTCTACAACAACGAGGCAGGCATTCCAGAGAACTCCCTGCTTGCTTTCCGCGCAGCTGTCGAGAAGGGCTTTGGCTCCGAGGTTGATGTTCACCTGACCGCAGACAACAAGTTGGTAGTTGTTCACGATTCAGCACTTGATCGCCTCTGTGGCGTACAGAAGATTGTTGAGGAGTCCACACTTGAAGAGCTCCGTGGCTTGAGACTTCTTGCTACTGACGAGCAGATTCCAACGTTTGAGGAAGTCCTTGAGGTCTATGCATGGAGTGGTTCCGGTGAGCTACCTGCACCTTTGATTATTGAGGCTAAGACACGCAACAATAACGCTGAGCAGCTGACAGAAAAGATTATGCAGGCTCTTGATCTTCGTCCCGTTCGTGCATGCATCGAGAGCTTTGATCCTCGCGTTTTGCAGTGGCTGCGTCAGAACCGTCCTGAGATGCTTCGTGGCCAGCTCTCAGAGAATTTCCTGGTTGACCGCCAGACCAAGCACATGAACATTGCTACACGAGCTGGTGCTACAGCTCTCTTTGGTAATTCTGTTGGTCGTCCAGACTTCATTTCTTACAAGTTTGAAGATCGCAAGAACCCCTTTGTTAAGCTGGCTTGCAATACCATGGGCGCACACCTGATTACCTGGACCGTTAGGAACGAGGAGGACATGATTGCCTCCGAGCTTGAAGGTGCGCCTGTCATCTTTGAGGGATTTATCCCAACCCCTGCGTCGCTGATCAACTAGCTTTCCACTTGGCGAGAAGAACGTTTGGATCAAACTGCGGCCAAAATTTATAGGTTTATCTGGGACTCCACGGGTTTCTCGCCCGCGGAGTTTCTTGTTAAAAGTTCCTTAAGATTGTTGTATGAATATATGTACATATATCAATTTAAGGAGTAGACTAGGCATAACAACAACCCAAGGAGGAGCTATGAGCTCAAAGACAAAGGTGAAAATTGCTCGCATTGTCTGTTCTGCTGTTTTGCTAGGTATTGCTTACGCGGTTGAACACGCATTTGACCTGCAGCTCTGGCAGGCACTGTTGCTTTACTTGTTGCCTTACGCTGTTGCGGGATACGATGTTGTTCTAGAAGCATGGGAGAGCATCACTGAGGGTGAGTGCTTTAACGAAGACTTGCTCATGACCATTGCTACTGTTGGTGCCTTGCTCATTGGCTTTGTGCCTAACGGTTCTCCTATGTTTGATGAGGCCGTCTTTGTCATGCTGTTCTTCCAGGTAGGAGAGGTGTTTGAACACCTTGCTTCCGATAACAGCAAGAAGTCTATTGCCAAGCTTATGGATATCCGTCCTGACAGCGCAACGGTTGAACGTGACGGACAGCTGCTCACTATCTCTCCAGAAGAGATTAAGCTGGGAGAGATTATTGTGGTTAAACCCGGCGACCGTGTTCCTGTTGACGCAGAGATCGTCGAGGGTTCTACCAGTCTTAATACCGTTGCTCTTACTGGTGAGAGCGTGCCTCGTGACGCAACGGTGGGGGATAATATTATCTCGGGCTGCGTAAACCTTTCTGGTGTGGTACGTGCCCGCGTTACTCACCTCTTTGAAGACTCTACTGCTTCCCGCATCATTAAGCTGGTAGAGAGCTCAAACCAAAACAAGTCCAAGAGCGAGAAGTTTATTCGTCGTTTTTCTCGCGTGTATACTCCAGCAGTTGTTTACAGTGCCATTGCGCTGGCGTTTTTGCCACCACTGCTTTCGGGAGACTTTGTAGCTAACGCTTCTACCTGGGCTGTAAGGGCACTGACCTTCCTTATTGCATCTTGTCCGTGTGCGCTGGTAGTTTCCGTGCCACTGGCCTTCTTTGGCGGTATTGGCGCTGCTTCGAAGGAGGGCATCCTGATCAAGGGCTCTGCGTACATTGATATGCTTTCTACCCTTGATACCGTTGCCTTTGACAAGACCGGTACGCTGACTGAGGGTGTTTTTGAGGTTCTGGCTGTTCATTCTCAGACCATTGGCGAGAAGGACCTTCTGCACCTAGCTTCTCACGTTGAGATGCACTCCACGCATCCCATTGCTGCAGCTCTTCGCGCTGCTTATCCAAGCGAGGACGATGGCTGTGTTATTACGGACATCAAAGAAATTGCTGGTCAAGGCATTTGCGCTAACATGAATGGTAAGAGCGTTGCTGTTGGCAACTGCGCACTTATGGAGAGCGTAGGAGCTTCTTGGAAAGCGTGCGAGAACCACGGAACCATCATTCACGTGGCTGTTGATGGAACCTACATGGGCCACATTGTTATTTCTGACCGCGAACGAGCTGATGCTCCAGCAGCAATCGCTTCCCTCAAAGACGTTGGTGTTTCTAAGGTTGTTATGCTCACGGGCGATAAACGCGACGTTGCAGAAGAGATTGCTGCTCAGATGGGCATTACTGAGGTTCGTGCTGAACTGCTTCCACAGGATAAGGTTTCTGCCGTTGAAGGCCTTCTCGCCCAAAAGACAGCTGGTAAGTCCCTTGCTTTTGTCGGTGACGGCATCAATGATGCACCCGTTCTTGCACGCGCTGATGTAGGCGTTGCTATGGGCGGTTTGGGGTCTGATGCTGCTATTGAGGCCGCCGACGTAGTTCTTATGGACGACAAGCTTTCTAAGCTCTCAAAGGCCGTAAAGATTGCTCGTCATACCTTGGGTATTGCAAAGCAAAATATTGTGTTTGCTATTGGCGTTAAGGTTGCTGTTTTGATCCTTGCAGCCTTTGGTTTGGCTCCCATGTGGCTAGCGGTCTTTGGAGACATAGGCGTTATGGTGCTTGCGGTTCTTAATTCCACTAGAGCTTTGAATATAAAGTCGATTAAGTAAAAGAGTCAGAGCTGCTGGCCTAAAAAAGGAGCGCCCGCAAAGGAGCGCTCCTACAAAGGTTGTTTTGGCAAACGGCTGTTTCTACACATAGCCAATTACAAATTACTGAGCCTTCTTACGAAGTCTACGAGCACGGTTTGCAAGATTGCGGACCGTGCTTTCCATTCCATGAGGAACGTAGGTTAGCGATTCTAAATCTTCTGGAAGGTAGTCAACAAGACTGACAGGCTCTGTGGGTGTGAAATCTGCTGGTACAGGACCCGGAGCAATTAGGTAGGCATGAACCTTAGCGCCCTGGGCGCCAAGTTTTTGTTCGTACTCACTGGGAACATCGTGAGGAAAATCGGCTTGAGCATCTCGCGTTTTCCAAATAAAATTGTAACCAGCAACTCCAACTTGCTCAAGAGAAAAATCAAAAAGTGGCTGACTGTCCGTTTTAAGACGAACAACACCCTCTTTAGCCAAAACATTTCTATACTGCATAAGACGCTCAGCATCAGTGAGGCGCAACTTTGCCTGCCTGATTCGAGGAAATGGTGCAGGGAAGTTGAGGTAAATAACAGAGACCTCTTCTGGCGAGAAGTACTCATCAATCTTCATACCAGTACCAGGAACTACGATGGCATTAGGTATTCCTGCCTCGTAAATTGTTTTTGCAGCGTATGAAATGCAGATAGGCTCTGTATCAATGGCTACAAAAAGCACGTTAGGATTTGCCTTAGCTTGAGCGGCAGTAAAAGATCCCTTGCCGCAGCCAAGGTCTACACGGACCTCAGAGAAGGGAACATGCCCCTCAGCAGTAATTGGTGCACACGCAGAAGCCCACGTACCTCTCAAAGCCTCTGGATGAGGTTCAATGACGCTGGAATACGCCTCTAAGCGCTCTTCCAGAACAAAGTTTTTAGGCAAACGTGCATGTAGTGCGCGCAAAGTAACTCCTCAACAAGTGGGTAAAATCAGCGTTTCTTTACAGAAGCTGATCAAGCGTTTCTCCGTACGAAGGTAGGAATTCTGTCATAAAATCGCGCACTTCTGGAAGAGAATCTGCTAAATCTTCAACAACTCCACGAGTTGAGGCTTCAGCGGTAATAAATTCTGAGTTTCCAGACTGAGCCTCCTCAATACACTTAATGAGTGCTGCAATCTTATCTGCAGCTTTAATAAGCTTTCTAAGATAAGCTTCACTCTCTGAAGCCTCAGCGCTGTGAGTAAGCACCTGAGCATAGGCATCTTGCAGGTCTTCTGGCAGCGTGGAGAGAATGGTTTTCTCGGCACGTGCCTCTACCTGATGATACGCATCTCTAATCTCTGAATTAGCATACTTTACCGGCGTGGGCATGTCTCCGGTGATAATCTCTGATGCATCGTGATACATACCAATAAGAGCTGCACGATCTGCGTCAAGATTTCTGTGATAGCGCACATTTGCAATAGTTGCTAGGCAGTGAGAAATAACGGCCACGTCAAGGGCGTGTTCAGCAAGGCTTTCTGATCGAGAATTGCGCATAAGCGACCAGCGCTCAATGTAGCGCATGCGAGATATAAGTGCAAAAAAGCTGGACTGCGACGAAGAATTCTGAGACATTGCCCCTCCTTAATTTGTTTTCTCAACCTTACCACGGATACCGGACAAAAACTGTTTTGACACAACTATGCAATGTAGTCATAGCAAATATGAAGTAATCAAATACTTTAGATGTTTATATGAAATTATTGATATCTGAACATCCGTTCATGGGTATTTTTGCTCCGCTTACCGGCAACCATGGCTAACTTATTCCAAAGGAGTTAACCCGGGCTTACTATGCAAGTAAACCTCGTCCGTTTAAAAGAAGTGAGCGGACAACAAAGGAAGGATGGGAAACATGAGTAAGTATGCTTTTGTAGGCGGCAAGCTCGTTGACGGTACTGGCGCTGCACCAGTTGAGGACTCCCTTGTCCTTATCGATGACGACAAGATTACCTATGCTGGTCCTCGTAAAGAGGTCCCAGAGGGATATGAGGTACGTGACGCATCTGGCCATACCGTAATGCCTGGTCTTGTTGATACACACCTGCACTTCTCCGGCAACCTGACCGACAACGATAACGACTGGGTTATCGAGTCCGTTGCTCAGAAGCAGGCATGCGCAGTCAAGCAGGCTTATGATGCTCTTACCCACGGCCTTACCACTGTCGTTGAGATTGGCCGCAATGGTATTGCTATCCGCGACCTCGTTAACATGGGCATTATGCAGGGTCCTCGTATCTTTGCTACCGGCCTTGGCCTTTGCCGCGTTGCTGGTCACGGTGACTCTCACCACCTGCCACTGCAGATTTCCAAGGACGGACACCCTTGGGGCGACCAGGTAGACGGTCCATGGGAGCTTCGTAAGGCAATTCGTCGTCGTCTCCGTGAAGAGCCTGACGGCATCAAGATCTGGGCAACCGGTGGCGGCATTTGGCGCTGGGACTCCGACCGTCTGCAGCTCTTCTGCACCGAGGAGATCAAGGCAATTGCTGACGAGTGCGCACTGGTAGGCATTCCTCTGTACGCTCACTCCTACAATAACTTTGACGCTGCATATGACTGCGTCCGTTTTGGCTGCAAGCAGCTCATTCACGGCTTTGAGCTTGACGAGCGCACCATGAAGCTTATGGCTGAGCAGGGAACATACTTCACCCCAACCATCGGCTTCCTGCCAACTTGGTACGGAACTTATCCACCAGACTGGACTCCAGAGCTTGACGCATTCCCAGGCGAGACTGTTGTCGAGAAGGGCCTTGCACGCACCTACGCTAACCTGCGTAAGGCTTATGACATGGGTATCACCATTACCATCGGCTCCGACTCCTTCAGCTTTGTCACTCCTTACGGCTACGTCACCATCGATGAGATGTATGACTTTGTCGAGAAGGTTGGCATCTCCATCCTTGATACTGTTGCAGCTGCTACCTACAACGGCGCAAAGATGCTGGGCAAGGAGAACGAGTTTGGTGCTGTCAAGGAAGGCCTCTCCGCTGATATCCTTGTAGTCAAGGGCGACGTCGCTAACAACATCCGCGACCTCACGCCTGAGAACATGGACGTCATCATGAAGGAAGGCAAGATTATTGATCGCGGTAGCTTCTAAGCTTCCAGCTCGATAATTTGTAACGCGAAGGTTGGGCCCTGACTCACTTAAGCGTCAGGGCCCACTTTTACAAACAAGAAGTTTATTCTTTGATATAAAAGTTTGACATTTGAAGGAGCTCACTATGTCTGAACCAAAGCAGGTGAAAATTGTGCTGCTTACCGGCTATTTAGGCGCAGGTAAGACCACTATTTTGAACCACATTCTCTCTAACACTGAAGGTATTCACGCAGCAGTTATCGTCAATGATATTGGCGAGATCAACGTTGATGCTGGTCTTATTAAAGACGGCGGCTACGCTAAAGAAGGCGACGTTATTCCTCTGACCAACGGTTGCCTCTGCTGCACCCTTTCTAATGACTTGGCACTTCAGTTGGGTGATTTGGCTGATACCGAGGAGTTTGACTACATCATTATTGAGGCTTCGGGCATCTGCGAGCCAATCCCCATTACCTATAACATTTCTGCATTCTGCAATCAGAGCCAGCATGCAACTAATCACTCTCACCTCAACCTTGATAACATCGTCGCAGTTGTTGACTGTGCTCGCATGTTTGAGGAGTTCCACAACGGCGCCGATCTTCTCGACCCAGACATTGAAGAGGACGACATCGAGAACCTGCTTATTCAGCAGATTGAGTTCTGCTCTACGCTGGTGCTCAACAAGACCGATCTGGTCACTCCAGAGCAGCTCCATGAGCTCAAGGCGCTCGTTCGCGGTCTGCAGAAAGACGCCGTTATTGTTGAGGCGGTCAACGGCGACATTCCAATGAGCGAGCTTATCAATACGGGTCGTTTTGACTTTGACAAAGCCTACGCCTCCGCTGCCTGGATGGATGCAATGGAGCACCCTGAGGAGCACGAGGATCCAGAGGTTTTGGAGTACGAGATTACTACCTTTGTGTATCGCCGCCGTCAGCCATTTGACCTGGACAAACTTAATCAGTTTGTGGCTAGCTGGCCAAAGAATATCATCCGCGTCAAGGGTAGCATCTGGATTTCACAAGACCCCGAGATGAGCTACGTATTTGAGCAGGCTGGCAAGCAGGTTCAGTTCTACGAGAATGGCATGTTCTACGCATCGCTGCCAGAGGATGAGCGAGAAACCCTTCTTGACGAGAAACCCGAGCTACGCGCAGAATGGGATGATGAACTGGGCGATCGTCAAACAAAGCTGTGCTTCATTGGCCGTCATATGAACCATGAGGAAATTGAAGCCGGTCTGGATGCATGCCTTACTGAGTATGTTCCTGACGAGTTTGATTACTAGCGTTTTCAGCGCCAAGAGCTCCGGCGCTTGAGACGAGGGACCCAGTTTATCCGGGTCCCTTTTTTAGGTTAGAGGTGCCTAATGACCAAGATTGAGCAGCTTAAAGACTGGATTCAGTCGTCAGATAACATTGTTTTCTTTGGTGGTGCCGGCGTGTCAACAGAAAGCGGTATTCCAGATTTTAGGGGTACCAACGGTCTGTATCGCCAGGGCGGTATCAAAGTAGAAAACATGACCATTGGCCTGGGCCAAGACGGCTATGACATGGGAAAAGAAGCCTACGACCTGGGAAATGGCGTTACGGTTGACCCCGATAACGAGGAGTCTTTTGCCTACAGCAAGGCGCCAGACTTTACGCTTGAAGAGATCTTCTCGCTTGATGTGTTTTTAGATTATCCCGCAGCGTATTACACGTATTTTAGAAACTCTCATCATTTGGGGGAGGCTCAGCCAAACATTGCTCACAAGTGGCTGGCAGACTTGGAAGCTGCGGGAAAGTTGCGCGCGGTGGTAACGCAAAACATCGACGGACTGCATCAAGCCGCTGGTAGCAAGCGTGTGTTTGAACTCCACGGCAACGAGACGCGTTTTTATTGTCCCGAGTGCGGCCACACCTACACGCTTGATCAGATTGAAGGGCAGTCGTCTGTGGTGCCGCTCTGTCAATGCGGCGCAGTTATTAGGCCTGATATCGTCTTTTACGGAGAGGGCCTTGATATGGACACGGTCTACGGCGCGCTGAATGCTATCTCACAAGCGGAGGTTCTTGTGGTTGCAGGAAGTTCGCTGGTAGTACAGCCTGCCGCCGGTCTTCTCGACTACTACGAGGGCAACAAAATGGTCATTATCAACGACCAACCTACGCCGTACGATGCTCGCGCCAATCTGGTGATCAGAGACAGAATTGGCGCCGTCATAGAACAGCTCCTGTAGAAAAACGCCTACCCGCGAAAGTGCAGGTAGGCGTTATCATTTCAATCAATGGCGAGAAATCCGACGCGCGAGAAAGTCGCGCAGTGAAAGCTCGCATAAGGCGCGATGAGCGAGAAACCCGTGCTAGTTGGCGGATTCCTCGGCGAGCGTTTGAAGCGTTGCCATGAGAGATGGAACAACCTGCTTCTTACGGCTTACGACACCTGGAAGAACGGCAATGTTGCCGTCAACCTTTACGTTAAAGGCGCGCTCGATGACGTTGGCAGCATTAGCACCGTAGAAGAGCATCTCGGTGACCTGGCTCTTAACGTCGGTGAACATGTAGAAGACCATAGGAAGCTCTTCGGATTTTGCGGCGGTCTCCAAGAATGGTCCAACAAGTTCCTCTGCGGCCTTGCGGCTGGACTCGGTCATGAAGGAACCTTGACCAACGCCAAACTTTACGCCGCCACGGCTGAATACCTTGTAGTCACCATGGAAGACTTCTTCTGCAGTACGACCAGTGAGGTCAGCGCCAGCGTCAAACATTTGCTCAGAGTAAGCGTCAATGTCTTCTCCACAAATCTCTGCAAGCTTTTTACCAGCAACAATATCGCGCTCAGTGCAGGTAGGGGAGCGGAATGCAAGGGTGTCGGAAAGAATTGCAGAGAGCATGAGGCCAGCAATATTCTTTGGAATCTCAATGCCGTACTCGTGGTAGAGGCCATAGATGATGGTGCAGGTGCAGCCAACAGGGACGTTTCTAAAGGTAATTGGGTTAGAAGTCTCAATGGAGCCGATGCGGTGGTGATCAACAATCTCCATGATCTCGGCCTGCTCAAGACCATCAACTGCCTGAGTGCGCTCGTTGTGGTCAACAAGAATGACATGCTTCTTGCGAGGATTCAAAAGACCAGGGCCGCTGATAAGACCAGCAAAAGTTCCGTTCTCGTTGATAACAGGGAAGAAGCGGTGCCTTGAGTTGGTCATTTCCTTACGAGCATCATCAATTGCGGTGTTGACGCTGAACTTAAGGATGTCGTCAGTGAGCATCTTCTCACGTACAGGCATAGACATGATAAGCAGGCGAGCTACCTCAAAGGTATCGCGAGGAGTGCTGATAATTGCGCAATCACGCTTTTTAGCCAGGTCAATGACGTCCTGAGCAATTGGAGCATCGCAAGAGACAATAAGGCAGGAAGCGCCGTGCTCAACTGCGATAGTCTGGTTCTCATGGTTGCCAGCAACAACAATGATATCGCCAGCATCAACAATCTCTGAAAGAGCGGAAGCGCTGGTACCAACGCGAATATTGCCCTGCTTAACAACGCCCTGAGGATCACCAAGAACCATGGTGCCGCCAAGTGTAGAAACAATATTTGCATAGCTTGTCTTAGCCTTAGAGAGCAGGTTTGGCTCGGAAAGACTCATGTTTGCATTTGCAATATCTTTAACGGCAATCAGGCCAGTAAGCTCTTCTTCCTCATCAGTAACGCAAAGTGTATCAAGCTTGACGTCCTGCATAAGCTGCCAAGCAGCATAGAGGCTCATTCCAGCATCAACTTTTGGCTGAGCCTGAATCTCTGCATCTTTGATCTGAGGAGTAACCGTAGTAATAAGCTGTGGCTCTTCGAAGCCAAAGTGATTTAGGACAAACGCAGTCTCACGGTTGAGTGAGCCAGCGCGACGAGCTTCATAGATAGGGTTATCAATCTGATTTTTGAGATACGCATAAGAAATTGCAGCACAAATGCTGTCTGTATCTGGGTTCAAATGGCCAATGATATTTACTTTACGAATTGCTTCTGCCATCTTCGCCTCCCTGGTAATGTCGATGATGTAACTTTCTAATTAGAACACACTTTAGTAAGCACATTTTGTTTCTTTTTTAATACCACCTTGTAGTGTACCCCTCTCTCTTTTTACTTAGAACAGAAAATCGCAGAAAAACAGCGGGCGTACCTGTGAATCTGGTAAATGTGTATAGGACAAATGACAATTCAAAAGTTGAAGGAAATTAGTACAATGAAATAGTTAACAAATCGATTGAATTGGAATACCTAGTGAGTTCTCCTACGCGTTTTTCTGCTAAAAAAAGAAACGCTCGTCATATGGTTAAAGCGGCGCACGTCCCTGAGCCTTCATCTGAGGCAAGGGAAGTTGCACCTGTAGAAGCACCTCAGGCTTCCGTAGAGAAGGTTGATACTACGGCAAGTCCAGCAGCTGCTCTTCAGACTGCATCTGAGCAGCTTTCATCTGCTTTTGCGTCGTTTGCGCAGCGTAAGTCTGCAGAAGTGTCTGCTGCACAGCCCGTAGAAAAACCTGCAGAAAAATCTGCTACACAGCCCGTAGAAAAACCTGCAGAAAAATCTGTAGAAAATATGCGGTCTAAAGTTGCGCCAGAGAAAAAGAAGCGCCAGAAAACGCCTCTATCTGCACGCAAAAGCATTCGTGTGGAGAAGCGTCCTCGCAATCAAGCAGATCCAGAACCAGAGCAGCGCCATTCTCGCCCGGTGAGTGCGGGCAGAAGAAAGCTTGAGCTGGTAAGCGTTGTTGCAATTTTGGTGCTTGCGGTGCTCTCGATTGTTTTGGTTAACCGACCAAGTCAAAAAACGTTGGTATTCGGCGACAATCAGGTAACGTATACCGGCACTACCATTCAAGGAAAGATGAATGGTCAAGGCAAGATGACTTTTGAGAATGGCGATACCTACGAGGGAGAATTTGTCGATGGGTATTTCCAAGGTACGGGAACGTATACCTCAGTAGATGGCTGGGTTTACGAGGGACAATTTGTAAAAGGCCAGGCAGACGGCCAGGGAAAGCTCACTACGCAAGACGGCATTGTGTACGAAGGAACTTTTAAGCAAGGGATTTATCAAAGTGCGAATTAAATGGTTTTCGCTTGTACGTATAACAGGACTTGTTTTAGTCCTCATATATCACTTTTTTAAGGACGCGCTTCCAGGCGGCTTCATTGGTGTCGACGTATTCTTTACGTTTTCGGGCTATCTCATCACGGCTCTTTTGATTGACGAGTTTGCTCGCTTTAGATCCATCGACGTCATTGGATTCCTACGCAGGCGTTTCTACAGAATTGTGCCGCCGCTTGTGTTTATGGTGCTTGTGTGCACGCCGTTTCTTCTGCTTGTGCGTACCGAGTTCATTGCCGGCATTAAGTATCAGATTGCCGCAGCTCTTGGCTTTGTGACTAACTACTTTGAGATAGTTCTGGGCAACAGCTATGAGAACCAATTTGCTCCTCATGTGTATCTGCACACCTGGAGTCTTGCCGTTGAAATGCACTTTTATGTGCTCTGGGGTTTGTGCGCCTGGCTGCTTGCTTGCATGAGCAAAACAATTAGAAGCTACAAGGTAAAGATTGCTGGAGCTTCCCTGGTGCTGTTGGTCGCTACTTACTTGGCGATGGCCACCGGCGCCCAAAACTCCACGAATCTTTCTATCCAGTATTTCTCGACGCAAACGCACGTGTTCCCCTTCTTTATCGGTGCGCTTTTATCGTGTGTTGCAGGAATTGCTCAGACAGGCGAGCTCTTTGACCAGCTCGAACAGAAGCTTTCTACTCAGCTAACGCTTGTGGGCCTTGTGGCAAGCTGCGGCGTTCTTGTCTTTTTGAGCGTCTTCATGCACTTCGAGGACCTCTTTACGTACACCTTTGGTTTCCTTTTTGCCTCGCTCGCAGCAGCCGCAATGATTTTCTTTGCTCGCATGCTGCATCAAAAAACCGAGGGCATCCAAGAGCCCGGAATTATTTCTTTTGTGGCAGATACCAGCTACGGCGTGTATCTGTTCCACTGGCCTTTGTACATTATTTTTGCCGAGAAGGTCGATCCAGTCCTAGCTGCACTTCTAACCCTGGTGCTTTCGTTTGTATTTGCTAG
>JABZHE010000003.1:12127-21894 GCA_015259025.1 Atopobium sp.
CTATGAGCTTGAGCCAGCGTTGGCAGGGAAGTCTCCTGAGATCTTCTCGCACATTAAGCTTGATGGCCAGAAGGTTTTGCGAGGTACTGGCCTTGCACTTATTCCATTTGCTGCGGCTGTTGCCTTTATCGCACTGACCGCTCCACAGCTCAGCGATTTCCAGAACGATCTGCTGCTCAACGCTTCGTTGCAGGAGCAGAGCGCCATGACCATGACTCGCAAGCATGCGGACACCTCGCAGGCAAGCAACTACAACGTTGTTGAGGGAGTCACGTATATCGGCGATTCTGTTTCGCTTCGTGCCCGTTCTTACCTGCAGGATGCTCTGCCCGATGCTCAAATCGACGCTTCGGTTAGTAGAAACGTGGCAATGGGCGTAGATTTGCTGCAGTCCGCAATCGACAACAATACGCTCTACCAGGACGTTGTTGTGGCCTTGGGTACCAATCCTGTTGGTGGCTCCGATGCGGTTGATAAGATTGTGGACATGCTGCCGCGTGGACATCGTTTGATTTTTGTCACTCCGTATGACGGTAGAAACTCCGATCCAAATGCTGGTGCAAATGCCATCCGTGCTCATGAGCTTGAGCTCGCTCAACAGTACGACTTCATTACCATTGCGGATTGGGCGCAGATTGCTCAGGATAATCCTGACATTTGGGCAGGTACTGACTACGTTCACTTTGGCTCTGATTCAGATTCCATTAATCGTGGTGGCACCTTGTACGCGCAGATGGTCAAAGACGCCGTAGAAAAAGCAAATCAGGGCCACGTCAAACCATAGTCCAGCTGCATTTATCCGGGTCTACCTGCGTCTAGCTGGGTCTACCTACATCTAACTGCGCCGTTAGTTCCTTGGTCCAGTCGCGATGGCGTTCTTGGTGGTGACATGTGGCGTGATTACGCTGGATAGCTAGGAGATTTAGGCCCTTTGCGGTGAGTTGTTCGGCGCAAGTCGTCTGGAATGAGGCATCTGACACAAGCTATGATCAACGATTTATGGGATGATTCATTTCTGCGTATAAACATGGTCTAATATACGGAATTATGAATATCATTATATAAATAGTTTAACTACCACTATTTTCAAGCCTTCAACAACACACCTATGTCAGATAATCTGCTAAACCCGGGGCGAAAAACACACCTAAGTCAAATAATCTGCAAGATATAGAGGTTTTGGGTGCAATGTATACGCTTTTTGAGCAGATTATCTGACATAGGTGTGTTTTAGCGTTTTGTAGACATGCCTTCGCGTCCGCGTCTCGTGCTTTTGCGTTCTGCATCGCGCTTTCGTGCACCGCAATGTGCTCGCACGCGACGCACCCGCGTGCCCTGCAGCGCTTTCGCGCACCTCTCGGCGCAGTGCACCCGCGCGCCTTCTTTTCCTGCACCTTCTGCGGTGGAGTCCTTTCAATATTTCATTAGAATGGTTATGTGAATATTTCATCTGACAGCCCCTTAAGGAGGAGCACATGGCAGAGTTTGTCTATCAGATGTACAAAGCCCGCAAAGCAGTTGGCGAGAAGGTCATCCTTGATGACGTCACTGTCGGCGTGTACCCAGGCGCAAAAATCGGCGTCGTGGGTCCAAACGGCATGGGAAAGTCTACGCTGCTCAAGGTTATCGCCGGCATGGAGGACGTCTCTAACGGCGAGGCAAAGCTCACCCCAGGTTACACCGTTGGTCTGCTCCAGCAGGAGCCTCCGCTGGATGAAACCAAAACGGTCAAGGAGAACATCGAGCTCGCCTTCGGTGACCTGCTTGTTAAGATCGCGCGCTTCAACGAGATCGGCGTTGAGATGGGCAATCCTGACGCTGATTTTGACGCGCTCATGGCAGAGATGGGCCAGCTTCAGACCGAGATCGACGCAGCTAACGGCTGGGACCTGGACAGCCAGCTCTCTCAGGCCATGGACGCGCTGCAGTGCCCGGACCCAGATTCTCCCGTCACCCATCTCTCTGGTGGCGAGAAACGCCGTGTAGCCCTATGTCGTCTGCTTCTCGAGGCACCTGACCTGCTGCTTCTTGACGAGCCCACCAACCACCTTGACGCGGAGTCGGTGCTCTGGCTCGAGAAGTTCCTGCACGATTACCCCGGCGCCGTCATGGCCGTCACGCACGACCGCTATTTCCTCGACGACGTTGCCGAGTGGATCTGCGAGGTTGACCGCGGACAGCTCTATCCTTACGAGGGCAACTACTCAACCTACCTGGAGAACAAGGCTGCGCGCCTTGAGACTCAGAACCAGCAGGATGCCAAGCGTGCAAAGAAAATGCGCGCTGAGCTGGAGTGGGTTCGTTCGTCTCCTAAGGCTCGCCAGGCTAAGAACCGCGCACGTCTTGACCGCTATGAGCAGATGGAAGCAGAGGCTCGCGCGTCCAAGAAGCTCGACTTCACCGAGATTCAGATTCCTGTTGGTCCGCGCCTGGGCCAGAAGGTCCTGGAGGCCGACCACATCCACAAAGCCTTCGGTGACCGCGTTCTTATCGACGACCTCTCGTTTAGCCTGCCAAGAAACGGCATCGTTGGCGTGATTGGTCCTAACGGCGTTGGCAAGTCCACGCTGTTCAAGGCTATTGTCGGCCAGGAGGAGCTCACCTCTGGCACGCTTGAGATCGGCGAGACAGTCCAGATTTCTTACGTTGACCAGCTCAGGCAGGGAATCGACCCGGACAAGACCATCTGGGAGGTTGTCTCTGACGGAAACGACTTCATCAAGGTGGGGGACACGGAGATTCCAAGCCGCGCTTATGTGGCCAGCTTTGGCTTCAAAGGACCTGATCAGCAGAAACGCGCTGGCGTTCTGTCTGGTGGCGAGAGGAACCGTCTAAACCTTGCTCTTACGCTCAAGCAGGGTGGAAACCTCCTGCTTCTGGACGAGCCTACCAACGACCTCGATATTGAGACGCTGGAAAGCCTTGAGGATGCACTTGAGCGCTTCCCAGGATGCTCGGTGGTAACCAGCCACGACCGTTGGTTCTTGGACCGCATTGCTACACACATTCTTGCGTGGGAGGGCGACGACGAGAACCCAGGTAAATGGTTCTGGTTTGAGGGTAACTTTGAGGCTTACCAGGCCAATCGCATAGAGCGACTTGGTCAGGAGGCTGCTCGTCCTCATCGCATCCATCGCAAACTGACGCGCGACTAGCGCATAGGCAGCGCAAGCGCAGCGTACAGCAAGCGCAGCGTACGCAAATAGAAGATAAAAATTGTAACTATTTTTATCATTAAGATTTTGTGCAACCTGTTTAAGAGACTAACAACTGGGTATCAAAAATGAGAAGTCAAAGGGCTTCTCATTTTTTGTGGAAAAGAAATGTTATGAGGAAAGAGAAGAACATGGCACTTGATTCAAGCGTTGGCAACATTCTTAACCAGCAGATTAACAAAGAGTTCTATTCCGCTTATCTGTATCTAACCTTTGCAGATTTCTATGAGGAGCAGGGCCTGAAGGGCTTTGCAAACTGGTATGTTATTCAGTCTCAGGAAGAGCTTGCTCACGCACGTATTCTTCGTCGCTACCTGCTTGATAACGATTGGACTCCAACCATGGAGGCAATCGCAAAGCCAGACCTTATCTTCTCCAAGGTAGTTGAGCCAATCAAGGCAGCGTACGAGCATGAGCAGTTCATTACTGCAAGCATTAATGAGTGCTATGCCGTTGCTCAGAAGGCAAACGATTTCCGCACTATGCAGCTGCTTGACTGGTACGTTAAGGAGCAGGGTGAGGAAGAGGCAAATGCTTCCGATCTTCTCAAGGCAGTGGAGCTCTTTGGTGGAGATCCAAAGAATCTGTATGATCTTGACCGCGAGAACGCAGCTCGTGTCTTTGTCGCTCCAACTATGCCAATGTAAGTAGCAGCTTAAGCGCGACTCGCACGCCGGTGCGCGGCAGCTCTTTTGCAGCTTATACGCTACAGTGGAGTTTCAATAGCCTCTGATTTGTTTGAAGAGGAACCTGATAGCTCAGCAAAGATGGCACCGCCTATGATGCAGGCGGTGCCTATTATTTTGAGAAGACCAAAGGGCTCGCCAAGGATAAGTGCTGAGAAAATAACTGCAGATAGCGGCTCGAGGTATCCAAAGACCGCCACACGTTGAACAGGAATCTTGGTGAGCTGTGGGAAATACAAAAATGATCCAAGGCCCGTGTTAAAGAGACCAATAGTCAGAACAGCCAGCCAATTTACCGACGCAGGATCTGCGGGCACCTCGATGCCATGGAACACAACAGTAACCAGAGCAACAACAGCGCAGCCAATGCCCAGCTGGATGCTGGTGCCTTCAATACCAGAAACATCTTTGAGCTGCCTGTTACAAATAACCATGACGGCATAAAGAACAGCAGATAGAGCGCCTAAAAGAAGACCAGCTGGCGAGAGGTTCAGTCCAACTCCATAGCCAATAATAAGGGCAGCTCCAATAACAACTACAAGAAATCCTAGTATCTTTTTAGCAGTGAGTTTCTCGCCAAATAAAAGGGGAGAGAGCGCCATTACAATAACGGGACCGCAGTAATATTCAAGCGTTGCAATACCAACGCCTACCAGGCGATACGCCTCAAAAAGGAAAGTCCACTGAAGACCCAAAGCAATGCCTGATCCAACGAGCGCCTGGAAGTCCTTGGGGTAGTTTTGAATGGTAAAAGCCTCTTTTTGTACAAGCTTAACCACGAGCAAAAAGAGCGTACCCAAAAGCATACGGAAGAAGACAATTTGGTAGCTAGGAAGATTGATAAAGCTTGCAACGATTCCGTTAGAACCGCAGATGATAAGCGCAATTAGGTAGAGCACGGTAGGTTTAAATGTGGCGTCTCTCATCGGCTACTCGCAAGTTTCTGTATCCACGGACTGTGGAATTCTGTCGTTACAAATTACCTGGTAGAACAGCTTTTCTTGCTCGCGCTGATCTGTAGTTTGACCAAGCATCCACATAGTTTTTGCAACCAGGGCCTCGGTGGTCATGTCGTCTCCAGAGAGAACGCCAGGCATATCCTGATAAGCCCTACCAACTTCATAAACGCCAAGGTCAAGGCCCTCTTCAGGAACTTGCGTAGTGATAACAACCGTGCGACCAGAAGCAATCCAATCGGTGATAGCTTCCTCATAAGAGCCGTCGTACGAAGGAATGCCGCCAATACCAAAGGTTTCAAGCACAATGGCGTCGTAGTCATTCTTCAGAAGGTAGAAGATAGATGGATTAAGCTCAGGGGTCAGTTTAAGCACAATGACACGCGTATTGAGCGTTTCATAGGTTGTAAGACCGCCATCTACCTGCTCTTGATTTGGAGCACTACGAATAATCTTGTTGCCACGGATGTGGGCAAGCGGTGGATAATTCATGCTCGTAAATGCATTGAAGCTCAGGGTGCGCTGTTTATGAGCGCGGGTGCCGGCAATAACCTCGTTGCCAAAAACCACCACGACTCCGGCGCTTCTGTCGTCGAGCGCGTAGAGAACGGAGTGGTAGAGGTTGAGTTTGGCGTCGGTAAACGGATTTGCCATTGGCTGTTGAGAGCCTGTGAGCACAATGGGTTTCTCGCTATTTTGGATGAGGTAGGAGAGGGCAGCAGCGGTATATGCCATGGTATCGGTGCCGTGAAGGATAATAAAGCCGTCGTAGGCATCGTATGACTCAATGATGGCGTCTCTGATCTGGAGCCAGTTTTGAGGGCGCATATTGGTGCTGTCGATATTCATGACTTGTTTGAAATCAAATTCGCAGAGATCATGAACAAGAGGGACGTTGGCCAAAAGCTCTTCTCCTGAAAGTGAGGGAGCCAAGCCCGATTCAGTGGAAACAGAAGCAATAGTTCCTCCTGTTGCCATCAGTAAAAGTTTCTTCACACGTCCCCCATGAACTCCAATTGTGCAGACTTTACAGAAAATAAGTCTGTATAGCGCTTTATTGTAACGGGATAGATGCTTTTCAGGGCGAGAAAAGCAAAGTCGGTGTATTCTTTTTTTGGTAAACGAATCTTTTAGCAAGGATTGTTGATGGCAGAGAACAACCTCTTTGGTTTTGGTAAGAAAAAGCGTCCAACTCAGGTTCCACCTACTGTCTCCCGTAATGGGGAGTCTTCTACTTCTCCACGTGCGGTACGAGGTCGTCACGCAGCTGTTGGAAGCCGTGCACAGGCGCAGCGTAGGATGACGCAAGATCGCCCAACAAATCCCGTTAACCATGCCCGTGCAGATGCCGCCCGTGCACGTGGTCGAGCAAGAACTGCTTACGGCAATCACTATGGCACGCTCAACCCCAGAGATGAAGCCCAGGCAGCATATGCGGCTAGGAGACGTCGTTCTTCTCGCATGAGGTTGGGTCGTGTGGCGCTGGCGGTATTGCTTGCAGCCATCATTCTGTGGGTTGTATTTACGCTGGTAAGTTCATGTAGCCCAGGAGGCGCTTTTGCTCACGCTCAGGCGCTTGATCCTACCGTTACCCTGGCTGGTTCCGTGAAGGTCGGATAGCCTTACGGGCTGCGACGCGTTTAGCATTTGTGGCTGGCGTGTAAGCTCTATTTTGGGCTCTTGCTTGTAGAGACGCGTGAGAAGTCCAAATTCAAATCAACTGAACCGGTAATACCGTCAACTTGTCCTGTTGAGGTGTATTGCCATATCAAAAAGTTAAAGTTTACGTCTGGCTGATCAACGTATTGTGCCAGCCAAATAGGCTCGTCAAGCGAGACCAGGTCAAAGCGATTCAAATCAACTTTGTTGCCATACACAATAACGCGGTATCCCGCTTCTTGAATAGTGGTGCAAAACGCGCGCGCAATAGCGTTAGTTTCTGCAGGGGAAAGGTTATCTGCGCGGCCGCTGTAATCGGGAGAAGGCTCCAGGTCAAACGCAACAGGGAGAGCAAGCTTTGTAACTCCTGCTTCCCGTAACTGTTGCAGAACAAAAGCGGCCTCCTCGCGAGCTTCTTCCACGTTAATAGCCTGCGAGAAGAAGTACACGCCTACATCAAGACCAGCGCTTTGCGCACCCTTTAGGTTGGTCTCAAACAGCTCATCCGCGCGAATACCACCCTCGGTGGAGCCGCGGTAGCCAATGCGAAGCATGGCAAACTGAATGTTATCGGCAGCAACAGCTTCCCAGTCAATAAACCCCTGGTGAGAAGAGACGTCAACGCCCGTGCGAGTGAGCTCTTCTCCGTCCACCACATAATGCGCACGTCCCGTTGCGTCGTAGCTAAGGTTTTCCCACTCATAGGGGACCTCGTGTTTGATGATCAGATTGTTGTCAAAAGAGAGGGAGAAAAGTCCCTGGCACGATTGCAACAATGCCAGCAGAAATACAATGGCCAGCGTAATGAGTCCCCATGTAACAATAGGATTGTTCTGGGAATTTTGCTCAAGTGTATGCATCGCCCGCTGCTTACGTTTTGAAGCGTTTGCAGAAGCAGGTGTATGTTTAGTTTTAGAACGAGTCGTAGAGTTTCTCGTTTTCTTGCTTTTATGTGAGCTCTTAAAAATCACTGGTGAAAGAAATGTCCTTGTTCAAAAATTGGCTCGCAACACACGTTAATGCCCAGCTTGTGATAGATGGACTCGTCGTCGCTTGGAATAATTGACGAGAAATACGCGTCGCATCCACGGAGTAGTTGCGTGGCATCAACGGCTTTTCCGGCCAATGGATTGGTGATTGAGCTGATAGAGAGTGCAATAAGCATCTCGTCAGCACAGAGGCTGGTGCGAGCCAGCTTAAAGTTATTCTCTTTTAGTGCGCAAATAGGCCTTAAAACCTCATCCGAGACAATAAACGTCTTCTTCTCAATACCAACTACGTATTTGAGGGCGTTGAGCAAAAGCGACGCTGGCGCACCTAAAAGCTCCGAAGTCTTGCCGGTAATAATGGTGCCGTCAGGCATAACCATAGCGCCCGCAAGCTTTCCTGTCTCTTCTGCTTTATGCAAACAAGCTGCATGAGCTGGCGAGAAGTTCTGGTCAACGTTAACGTCTTTCATCAAGAGATTAATCTTGGTGAGTTCACGCTCACCCATACCCGTACGCTCGAGTTTCTCGGCAGCCCTAAACCACCTGCGTACAATCTCTGCCTTTGAAGCTTCCTGGCAAACCTCATCATCAATAATGCAGTTGCCAACCATATTGACGCCCATATCGGTTGGAGACTGATAGGGGCTTGTGCCTGCAATCTTCTCCATCATGGCCTTGAGCACAGGAAAAGCCTCAACGTCGCGGTTGTAGTTAACGGTAACTTTGCCGTGAGCCTCAAGGTGATATGGATCGATGATGTTGTTGTCGCCCAAGTCTGCTGTAGCTGCCTCGTAGGCAACGTTTACAGGGTGCTTGAGCGGAAGGTTCCAAACGGGGAAGGTCTCAAACTTTGCATAACCTGCGCGGACTCCACGGGCGTTCTCGTTGTAGAGCTGCGAGAGGCAGACAGCAAGTTTGCCTGAGCCAGGACCAGGTGCTGTTACAACTACCAGAGGATGCGTAGTCTTGACGTACTCGTTTTTACCGTAGCCCTCTGCCGAGACGATCAGGTCAATATTGGAGGGGTAGCCCTCAATGGGGTAGTGACGATACACCGCAATACCCATGTTTTCTAGGCGCGCGCGATAGGCCTTTGCCTTTGGCTGGCCAGAGTACTGCGTAATGACAACACCGCCAATAGCAAGGCCGCGAGCACGGAAGATATCCATAAGCCTTAGAACGTCGTCGGCATAGGTAACGCCAATATCGCTTCTACGCTTACCGTTTTCAATGTCGTTTGCGTTGATGGCAAAAACCACTTCTGCCTCGTGAGCAAGCTGCTGAAGCATCTGAGCTTTTGCATCTGGAGCAAATCCAGGGAGGATGCGAGAAGCGTGGTTGTCGTCGAGCAGTTTACCGCCAAACTCAAGGTAGAGCTTGCCGCCAAATTCACTGATACGCTGGTGGATTCGATCCGCCTGCATAGTGATGTACTTCTCGTTATCAAAGCCGATACGCATGCGTCCTCCTGCCAAGATTTACTGTAGAAATTGTATCATCAAGCGCAGACTTCCTATACGCTATAAGCTATACAGAAAACAAATAAACAACCAAGGAGTTGTGTATGGATAGCAAGTTTTCACAAACACCTTCTCGTGGCGAGAAGTTCAAAGAGCTGGCACTGAGTGCCTTGCGTGCATTTGGTTATGGTTGTCTTACAGCAGCTGGAATGAGTGCTGTTATCTTTGCATTTGCGTACTTTACCAGTGGTATGGATATGTTTACGGGCATCGACTGGGTGCGCCGTGTTATGTACGTCATTTCTTCTTTGGGAATTATTGCTTGCGGCGTTGGCCTGCTCTTTAGCGGAAAAGAGTATGAGGACCGTCAGATGGGCTTTACGCGCGATATTGATGACCCCATCAGCCTTAAAGAAGGAAAGCTTGATCCTCGTATTTCAAAAATCGAGACCAATCACCTTTCGTGGCAAGCCGCAATCCTTTATGCCTCAATTGGTATGTTTGTAGTTACCACTATCTTTGACGAGGTTATGAGCCATACCTTCTTGATGTAGGTATTCTCGCTAGTACAGAGGCAGCTCGCCCGTTAACGGATCAATATCTTCTGCGGCCAGTGGCTCAAACGCCAGACAGGTAAATGTTGGTTCTCCATGGAACTCGGTAAAGCCCGCGTCCCTAATAAGGGCCACGACAAAACCACGAGCTTTTCCCTCGACAGCAAGCTCAAGCAACGCTTCTTCAGAATCAACGTAGACACATACTTTTGCAACGCCAGCATCAAACCAGTTAGTGATTGCAGAGG